>CAYSWQ010000001.1:0-3813 GCA_964434885.1 uncultured Methanosarcinales archaeon
GATTATTTATGTCAAGATTCAGATGGTTTTCATATTGATGCGGACAATATTATTTTTGATTGTCAAAACCACACAGTTAGATGTGTGGGGGAACAATGTTCCAATCTAACTGGCACCAATGCAATCGGAGTAAAATTAAATAATCGACATAATGTAACTATTAAAAATTGTAGATTGTATAATTTCAGTGCCGGAATTAGAGTGATGAATAATGCTTCAACTAATACTTTAATAGACAACGAAGTTATTAATAATACATTTGGGATCCATTTAGAAGATAATATAACTCAAAATAATGTAACTAGAAACCAAATCTCTGATAGTATTTTGTGTGGTGTAAATATCACCAATAGTAGTTTGGCCCCTACCGATTACAATTATATTTGGAATAACAATATCTCTAATAACACATTAGGGGCTTGTGGTGGTACTGCAGATCGGAATTACTGGTATGTATCACCAAATAAAGATTCCCATGGTTCTTGTTTAACAGAAGCTAATATTATAGGTGGTCCTTGTATTGGAGGTAATTTTTGGAGTAATTATTCTGGAAGAGATGAAACGGGAGATGGATTAGGAGATACAGATGTTCCTTTCAAAGGTCAAGGTATTTTAGCAGCAGATCCAATTGGTGATGATTATCCTTTAGTACAAGTGTGTGGGGCCCCAGGAAAAGTATGTGGTAATACTACTTGTCCTTCAACAATAACCTCTACTTCAGGAGAAGGAATTACTATTACTTGTTCGCACACCACATTAAATTGTGGTCAGAATTTAAACATTGGTAATGCAACAGGAAAATTAGACGAAAGAGGAATTGAAATTATTAATGTTAATAATGTGGTAGTAAAAAATTGTAATATCAGTAATTACACTTATGGAATCTACATCAAGAATTCTCAAAATGTAACACTAGTAGATAATATAATACATGACAATAATAATTCAGGTATTTATGTATCTGATTTGAGCTATGGGATTACTATTATTAATAATACAATTAAAAATGAAGATAACACAGTCCAAGATTATGGAATTCGTTTTATAAGTTCAGACCCCAACAACCGAGGAGAAAACATAATTCAGTCCAACTTAATTGTTGACCAACAAGAATATGGTATTTATTTATCTGATAATTCCGACTATAGCACTATAACTTCAAATAACATTTACAATAACACATTAGGTGGAATTTTTATTAATAATTCAGATGCTACAAATATATATAATAACCAGATACATAATCACACAACAGGAAAGGGGATCTATTCTTTTTCCTCTTCTTTGGCAGATCTTGGTAGTATAACTAGTATTGCAGATTGTAATTCTACTTGTTCAAGTAGTTATTTGTCTTGTAATAATTCTTGTGATTCTGGTCCGACTACTTGTTATGGTGCTTGTGATTCAAGTAAAAATAGTTGTGATAGTGTTTGTTCTTCAAATTTAACAACATGTAATTCTACTTGCGCAACCAATTATACTGCCGATTTGAATAATTGTACTAGTGATTATAACACCTGTCATCTTAGTTGTTTAGGTTTCAACCAAACCACTCCAGAATATATTCAATGTGAGTATAATTGCAGTGATATTGATTATGGAACTTGTAATACTTCGGCTTTAACCACCTACAACACTTGCCAAACTAATTGTTCAGGTGATTATGGTAATTCTTGTACCAATGCTTGTGCGACAACAAATACAAGTTGTTCTACTTCTTGTGCTAGTCAATATTCTTCAGGTTGTAAAACTACTTGTGGGAACACGTATGATAATTGCGTTGGTTCTTGTGTAACTCAAACTGTAAATTCAATCTATGACAACCTATATGGCTACTATATTGAAGATTCAACTAGCAGTTCAGCCAATGGAATTACAGGTACCATTAATAACAATACATATGGGATTTATTTACAAGATTCTAACCCTAACTTAAGATATCTGGATATTTATTACAATTCTTATGGAATTATAATTGATTCAGTTACAGATTATAGTGGAACTACTCCGGGAAGCTCTTATGTATATATTGATAATGCAGACATCTATAATAACACCTATGGGTTGTATGCTAATCATTCTATCAATTTATCTTTAGCTCAAAATGGAGACGTGAAGATTGGAAATAATACATATGGGATGTATTTCTTGAATGTAACTTATAGTTTATTAGAACCATTTGGAACAGTGGTAGAGATTATTAATAATACCTATGGGGTTGTTTTAGATGGTTCCAAATACAACCTCTTAGATGGAGTAAAAATATTTTTAGGAGAAACTGGATTAAATTTAACTGATGATTCAACTAACAACACTATTAAATCCAATAATATAACTAATTTTTCAAATTACAATATTGCTTTAGAAAATTCAGATAACAACACTATCTACAACAACTACATAGATAATTCCTCGCAAGGAACAGCAGCATTTGATAATGGAAACAATGAGTGGAATATTAGTAAAACAGCAGGAACGAATATAATTGGAGGATCTTACTTAGGAGGTAATTGGTGGTCTAATTATACTGGTCAAGACACAGACAATGATGGTTTAGGAGAGACTGCTTATCCTATTGATGGAGGCAGTAACCAAGATAATTGGCCATTAGTAGTTGCCAATGTTTCCTGTGGAACGATCATAAATTCAATTACATTAAATCAAAACTTAACTAGCAATGGTTATTGTTTCATTGTGGATCAAGACAACTTAACTATTGATTGTGGGGGTCATTATATAACTGGGGATGGAACTGGGTTTGGTATTAATTCTACAGGAAGAAGAAATTTAGAAATTAAGAATTGTAAGATCTTTAACTATAGTGAAGGGATTTATTTAGAAGATGCAAACAATACATTGATAACAAACAATACAATCCAAAATAACACCCAAGGATTGAATATTAGTAGTACAATCGATTTAAACATCACTTCTAATTTGATTAAAGCAAACAACGAGTTTGGAATAGTCTGGGTTCAATCTGATAACGGGACGATACAAGATAATAATTTGACTGAGGGAACTCAAACTGGAATTAAGATTATAGGTTCAGTGGGTGTTTTATTCCAGCAAAATATCTTGAAAAATAATTTAGATGGATTGCTTTTGAATAACTCAAATAACAACACCATTTATGATAATTGGTTTAGTAATACCAATAATGTGAATGACACAGGTGTAAACTATTTCAACTTAACTTATAATTGCTCCCGAATTAATATTTTAGGTGGTTCGTGTAGTGGAGGAAATTATTGGAGTAATTATGTTGGGGTAGACAACGGAACAGGATCCACTCATCCATACAATATTTCTGGTGATGGAATTGGGGATAATTTAATCCCATATAACAATAGTGATAAAATAAGTACAAATGGAGATTCATTACCTTTATTATCTGGTTGTGGAAACAATATTGGTCATGATTACACTTTAACTGAAAACCTTACTGTAAATGGAACTTGTTTTACAATAACCCAACCAAATGTTAAAATTGATTGTCAAGATTACACAATTACGGGAGATGGAACAGGATCAGCAATTTTAGTTAATGGTCATAACAACACAACAATTCAAAATTGTAACATAGAACTCTTCCAATATGGAGTTAATGCATTAGGATCAATAACTTTTAATTATTCTAATACAACAAATAATACATATGGAATTTATTTGCAAGAAAGTATCAATAGTACTATTATTAATTCGAGATTAACAAATAATGATTATGGGGTTTATTTCACAAATTCGGATTACAACAATATAACAAATAACACATTAAGTAGTAATGGTATCAGAGGTCCTTACTTAACCAGT
>CAYSWQ010000001.1:3823-89459 GCA_964434885.1 uncultured Methanosarcinales archaeon
AGCTACAATACGATTTATAATAATAATTTTACTAATACTAATAATGCGTTTGCAGATACAGTTAATTACTGGAATGTAACTTATGCAAACGGAGTTAACATAATTGGAGGAAATACCACTGGAGGTAATTATTGGAGTGATTACGATGGAACCGATTCGGGAATTAATACTGCCCCATATAATAAAATTGGAGATAGTATTGGAGACACACAAATCCCCTATAATACTAATTTGGTAGAAGGAGATTATTTGCCATTGATAACTGCTAATGGTAGTGTTACTGCTTGTCCCCTAACAATTACAAAAGACTCTAAGTTAACAAGTAGCTTTACTTGTTCAAAAGAAGGTAATGCAGTAGTAGTGGCAGGAGATAATATTACTTTAGATTGTAACAATAACACAATTACTGGAACAGGAGTTGATTCTGGAATATATATTAATAATCGCGAAGGAGTAGTTGTGAAGAACTGTAATATTACAAATTTCTATTATGGAATCAGAATTGAAAATTCTGAAGATATAAGGATTAATTCGAGTAACAACATCTACAATAATGATTTTTATGGAATATACCTTTTTGATTCTAATAAAACAAAAATTTTAGGTAACCAAATAACAAATGACAACAATGGAGTTTATATGATTACTTCTGAAGAAACAACAATCCAGGAGAATATCATTAATTTGAACAAAAAATTCTATGGAGTTTATGCATTTAGTAGTGTTAATAATGACATAAGCAACAATAATTTCACTAATAACTACCAAGGAATATATTTAGTTAATTCGAGTGAAACTCAAGCCCTAAATAATAATTTGTCTGTGAGTGATGTGTTCTCTTTGTTTATTCATAGTGAAACAACAAATAGTAATTTCTCTCACAATTATATCTCTCAAGGAGATGAAGCAATAAGATTAAGATCAAATAGTAACAATAATTATTTTTTCAATAATACTTTTGAAAGACATACTAGTTATGGTTTGAGAAGTACCAATACCGCCAACAATAATTTCACCAATAACACTTTTTCCAATAACACATTAAATGTTGATTTGTCGGCTTCCTCAGGATTTCATTTTAATAATGATACCATTACAGGCAGTACAACTGGAATTCGGGCCATTAGTAATTCTCATGATTTAGTAGTTGAATTTGCTACAATCAATTCCAGTTCACCAAGTGTAGAGATAAATGGTAGTTATAGGATTAATTTAACCAACAATACAATTCAAAATAATGTTTGGTTAAGAACAATACCTAATTCCACTATTTATGGAAATCAAATAACTACCAATTTAGCAATTTGGAGCAATTCCCACATACTACAAATAGAAAAAAACAACATTACTTCTCAGTTAAACACAACAGATTCTGATAGTTTGACGATTGAAAATAATAATTTGGTTGATGTTTACATTTATGATACTACTAGTTCAACAATTAATGATAATGTAGTCAAAAAATTAAATCTAATCAATTATAGCAACAATGGTCTAATTTATAATAATGATGTGGATGATGTCAATGGAACCTCATTTAACTTTCAGAATGTAGATAGCACCAGCATATATGGAAACAATATTAAGAATGCAACTTTAGCTATTTATCTGAAAGGAGGATCTAATAGTAATACAATATATGATAACTGGTTGAAAGACAATGAGTTTAATCTAAATTTGACTAGTTCAACAAGTAATACGGTGTACAACAATTATTTTGATGATAGTGTTAATAGTGAAAAAAGTGTGGCTGATGATTCTAACAATCGATGGTATGGTAATTACTCTTGTGGTACGCCCAACATTATTAGTGGGCCATGTCAAGGAGGTAATTTCTACTCTGACTACTATGGTTTAGATAATGGAAATAATAGTCGGGACCAAGGAGATGGAATTGGAGATGAACCAGCTAGCTATACAATTGCTTCAGGAAATTTGGACAGCTATCCTTTGGTTCTTTATGTAGCTAGACAATATTTCTCAGCTTCGAGCTATAATGATTCAGTAGCAGATTCCATGGTAGCAACAGGAAATGTTTCAGGTACTTTACAAAACGAAGAAGTTGTTCCAAATCAAGTACAAATAATTAATTATAGTTCAGGAAGTAATGTATACTTGACTTTGACTGGATTATTTAACCAATCAAATGTTAATGCTCAAAAATTAAGAGTTAATTTTTCAACTAATTATACGGCGATTAACAAAACAGGAGTGACTGGAATTGCATCTACATATGAAGCTTACTTGTATCACCAAAACACATTTGATACTGGTGCTTATCTTTGTGAAGGTGAATATTCAAATTCCCGAACAACCAATTGTACTTCACGAGTAAATTTCACAGCAATTGGTACCACCAATGGATATACTATTTCACAGGCAAACAACTATTATAAAATTGAAAATTTGGCCAACAATAGCTTGACCATCTTTTTGAATAATCAAAATAGTGATGTTTGTGGTGGATCAATAATGCACGATATCACTTTAACTCAAGATTACTCTTGTAATGGTACTGGTTTTATTATTGCAGGCAATAATTTAACAATTGATTTTGATGGTTATAGTTTAACTGGAAATGGATCAGGTATAGGGTTGAACGTTTCTGGATATAATGGGACAGTAATTAAGAATGCCAATATTGATAATTTTAGTACCGGAATCTATATTGATCCAGCAGTAGATCAGAATGTTACTGGAAACAATATCACTAACAATAGTATTGGGATTTATTTTATTGAAGTAAATAATAGTTTTATTTACACCAATTATATTATCAATAATACATTAGGAATCAACATGAGTAACTCTGCGAATAATACTATCTTTGATAATTATTTTAATAATACTAACAATACAGAAGAAAATGATGGGGCGAATAATTGGAACACTACTAATTCGTCTGCGACTAATATTTTGGGAGGTTCTTTGTTTGGAGGTAATTTCTGGCATGATTATACTGGTTGGGATGTAAATTTAGATGGGGTTGGAGAGACCTTGTTACCATATAACAATTCTGGGAACTTGAGTACAGGAGATATGCTACCTTTGACTGCAGTGGGAAAGATTGCTTGTGGAACGATAGTGAATAATGTTACTTTGAATCAAGATGTGACGATGAATACTGAGACTTGTTTTGTTTTTGCAGCTTCAAATATTTCATTTGATTGTGCTGGATATGCCATTAAAAATGGAGAAATAGCATTTAACTTAACAGACAGTAATTCATCAACAATCAATAATTGTGTAATTGAAAACCTTTCTGCAGCAGGAATATCAATATTTGATTCAACTAACCATACTATCAGTAACAATCAATTGCCAGATATGGTTTTAGGAATTGCAATAGATAATTCCCACAATAACACAATTAAGAATAATAATTTAACCAATAATACTGTAGGAATTACTTTGATATCTGCCGATGACAATATTATCGAGAATAATTTAATTACGAATGATACTTTAATTGCCATAAATATTAGCCACTCAAATAACAATAATTTGACTCGGAACACTTTGACTAACAACACCAAAGGTTTAAATTTAACTAATTCCACTGGACATTGGATCTATAATAATTGGTTTAATAACACCATAGATGCGGGAGATGATGGAAGCCCAAGTTTTTGGAATGTTACTTATGATTGTAGTGCTAGTAATAATAGTATAATCAATAGTAATTGTTCGGGTGGAAATTTCTGGAGCAACTATTCAGGTAGAGATAATGCCAATGCTACTTTAGCTAAAGTGCCAAATTCATCGGGTGATGGAATTGGAGATACTTTAGTGCCGTTTAATATTTCTGGATCAATAACAGTAGGAGATTACTTACCTTTTACTGAGTCAGGGATTGTGGAGAGCGTTAGTTCTACCCCAAGTACACCGAGTACACCAAGTGGAGGAGCTAGTGGTTCTGGTGGAGGCTCAGGCGGTGGTTCTGGTGGAGGAAGTAGTGGAAGTGCTGTGACTGTTACACAGATTAATTGTACACCTTCTTGGACTTGTGGAGGATGGAGTACTTGTCAAAATAGTTTACAAATAAGAGATTGTGTTGATCAGAATAGTTGCCAGACAAAGAAATCAGCAGGAACTATAACCAATATTGTAACTGTAGGAATGCCAGATGAATCCAGATATTGTGTAGAACCTGTCAAACAAGTTGTGGAGCCAGTAGTTAAACCAGTGGTGAAGCCTGTTGTGAAGCCAGTTGTTAAACCAGTGGTGAAGCCAACTCCAGTGAAAACATTAGCAATTAGTGGAGGAGCAGTAGCAGCAGTGTTCTCAGGGTTATTTATCTATTTAGGATTAGCTAGTTCTTCGGCTAGATTAAAGAGAAAATTAAGAAAAATAGAGCAGATGATGTCAGAAGAATCAAATGAGTTGTTAAAAGAACAATACCAAGGAATCTATAATTTGTATTTGAAAGTTTCTGAAGGGAAGAAAGCCAAGTATTATTCCAATGTTAGTAGGGTGAGAGAGAAGATTGAAGCGCAAATTAAATCCGAAAAACAAGTAGAAAGATTGTTGTCAGAAACTCCAAAGATGAAGGACTTTAAACAACAAAAACATAACTATTTGCAAATAAATAAATTGTATGGACATTTACCTCCTAAGACTCAGCAGAAGTATTATCAGAAGATTTTGCATTTGAGGGAAAGGTTGGAGAAGAGAAGACATTGAAGAATTGTTAAACGAAACTTATTTATATTATCTTTCTTCTTAGATTTAAAAAATAATTAAGGAGTGGTTTAAAATGGAAATAAAAGACGTGCAGCCCAACCAAGGGAATATTGATTTAGTATTAACGATTAAAGAAAAAGGAGATGCGAGAACTTTTGAGAAATTTGGTAAGACTGGCAAGGTTTGTTCTGCTAAAGCAGCTGATGAATCAGGAGAGATTAAATTAACCTTGTGGAATGATGATGTTGATAAAGTAAATGTAGGTAATAAAATTCATCTTAAGAATGGATGGTGTTCTGAATATCAAGGAGAAAGACAATTATCTTCTGGTAAATTTGGAGAGATCGAGGTTTTGGAAGCTGGTGGAAGTGAAGGAACTAGTGAAGAATCTGCTGGAGAACTTACAAGTGAAGAACCGGTTGAAGAGAATAAACAAGAAGAATCTCCTGTTGAGAAACCTGTGGAAGAATCACCTAGTGAAGAAGAAAGTCCAGTAGAAGAACCTGCTGAAGAGGAACCTAAAGAAGAACAACCAGAAAGTTTAGATGAAACACCAGTAAAGGAGGAAGAAACAATAATATGAAATTGTTATCTTCTTTAAAACCAAAGAAACGTTATGTAGTTTTTGAGATTGTTGCTGAGCAGAAATTTTCAGTGCAAGATGTAGAAAAGGTTGTTTTTCAGGCATTACTTACTTTTTTAGGAGAATTAGGAGTTTCTAATGCTTCACCAATGTTTATCAAAGGAAAAAACCAAAAATTTATGTTGAAAGTTAATAATAAATATGTAAAAGAAGTACAGGCAGCAGTAATTTTAATCAAAACTATTAAAAACAACCCAGTAATTATTAAGTCATTAATAACAACTGGAACAATTAAAAAAGCGAATACTTTTTTAGAATAAAATAAATCGAGGTGCAAAAAAATGAAAATGCCAATGGATAAGATGGGATATGATCGTTCTATTACTATGTTTTCTCCGGATGGGAGATTGTTACAAGTAGAATATGCTAAGAAAACTGTAAGACAAGGTTCTACTGCAATTGGAATGGTTTGTAAAGATGGAGTATTATTAGTTTCTGATAAAAGAATTAACACTAAATTAATGGTTCCTGAAGGGGTGGAAAAAACTTTCCGGATTGATGATCATATTATAACTACTGCTTCTGGAATTATTTCTGATGCTAGAGTATTAATTGATCGAGCTCAATTAAAAGCACAACAACATTCAGTTACTTATGATTCTAAGATTGATATTTTGTCAATTGTTAAAGATGTAGCTGATTTAAAGCAAGTTTGTACTCAATCGGCAGGATTAAGACCTTTTGGAGTGTCTTTATTAATTGCAGGAGTAGAAGAAGATAATAGTGCTAAATTATTTGTAACTGAACCTTATGGGATATACTTTCAATATAGGGCAGCAGTGATTGGAGAAGGAGAAACAGAAATTGAGCCAATTTTGCAAAAGAAATACAAACCAACAATGACTATCAAAGATGGATTGAAATTAGCATTAGAATCTTTGAAAACAGCTTTGAAAAAGGACTTTGATTGGGAAAGAATTGGGGCTTCTTATGTAACTCTAGAAAGTAAAAAAACTAAGAGATTTTCGAAGGAAGAAATTAAATCATTGATCTAAAATGCACCAAATAAATACTGCTGAAAAAATAAAGTTGAATCTGGCTAGATTGAAGAAAGGAGGAGAAACTTTTGAGATCAATATTGATCCAGATTTAGCAATGGATTTGAAACAGGGAAAAGAAGTTACCATGAGAGAGATTTTGAAAGCAGAACAAATTTTTTCTGATGCTAAAAAAGGAGAATTGGCTTCTGAACAAAAACTAGAAGAAGTGTTTAAAACCACTGATCCTTTGCAAGTAGCAGAAATTATTATTAAAGAAGGAGAGATTCAACTTACTGCTGAATTTCGAGCAGAAAAAAGAGAACAAAAGAAGAAGAAAATTTTAGATTTAATTCATAAAAATGCAATTGATCCTGGAACAAGATTACCTCATCCTTTAGTAAGGATTGAAAATGCGTTTCAGGAAGCAAAAGTACAAATTGCTGATTTTAAATCAGCAGAAGAGCAACTAGATGAGATAGTAACTAAATTAAGGCCAATCTTAGCATTAAAGTTTGAACAAGCAGAATTGAAAGTACAGATTCCTGCCACCTATGCAGCAAAATCATATGCTTTGATAAAAAAGAATAGCAAAATGATCAAAGAAGAATGGAATCAAGATGGTAGTTGGACTGTAGATGTGGAGTTACCAGCTGGTTTAAAACCAGAATTTGTAGATAAAATAAATTCTTTAACTCATGGGGAAGCATTTATAAAAGAGAAGCAAATCTAGGGTAAACAGAGAGAAAATGGAAGAATTAAAAGTTAAAGAAAAAGATATTGTGATTCCAGGAGAACTTTTGGCGGAAGGCATGGGTTACTTACCTGGACAAAACACTTACCGAAAAGAAGACAAAGTTTATTCTAAAGTTCTTGGACTGGTTTATTTATCAGGTCGAGCAATTAGAATTACTCCTTTAGCAGGACCATATGTTCCTAAAGCAGGAGATAAAATTGTCGGTAAGATTATAGATATAACTATGACTGGCTGGAGAATTGAAACAAACACAGCCTACTCAGCGATGTTGAATATCAAAGACGCTACTACTCGTTATGTAAGACGGGACGAAGACCTAAGTAAAATAATGGGCATCGGAGATTATGTAGTAGTGAAAATAACCAAAGTTACTTCTCAAAAACTGATTGATTTAAGTATGAAGGAACCTGGCTTGAGAAAGATTATTGGAGGAAGAATTATTAAGATTAATTCACAAAAAGTACCTCGAGTAATCGGTAAAGAAGGAAGCATGGTTTCTTTAATCAAGAAGAAAACCGGTTGTGAGATTAGTATCGGACAAAATGGATTGGTTTGGATTAAAGGCACTCCAGAAATGGAATTATTAGCTGAAAAAGCAATCTATTTGATTCAAGAAAAATCCCACTTAAGTGGTTTAACTAATAAGATTGAGGAATTTCTAAATAAATAAAATGGCTTACACAAAAAGATTAGATGGTCGAAAGGCCGATGAATTAAGACCAATGGAAGCAAAGGCAGGAGTAATCCCAAATGCAGATGGTTCAGCTTATTTTAAAGCGGGAAAAACCACTGCTTATGTTGCTGTTTATGGTCCACGAGAATTATTTCCAAAATTCAAACAAGATCCAAAGAAAGGTGTCTTAAGATGCCACTATGGAATGTTGCCGTTCTCTGGTTGTGGAGATAGAATCAGACCTGGAACCAGTAGAAGAGCACAAGAAATCTCTATGGTTATGGAAAAAGCATTGGAACCAGTAATTGACTTAACTGAATTCCCAAACTCTGTTTTGGATGTTTTTATCAACTTACCACAAACAGATGCAGGAACAAGGTGTGCAGCAATTTCTGGAGCAGCAATTGCTTTAGCAGACGCTGGAATTCCAATGAAAGACATGATCAGTGCAGTAGCTATGGGTCAAGTAGATGGAACTGTCTTAGCTGATTTAAATTATGATGAAGAAGCTTATGATGCAATTGTTTCAGATATTCCGATTGCCATGACTCATAACGGCAAAGAAGTTACTTTGTTGCAAATGGACGGTGAAATTTCTAGAGAAGACTTAATTAAAGCACTAGAAATGGGTAAAGCTGCTGTAGAAAAAGTTCATGAAGTACAAATGAAAGCCTTAAAGGAGAGGTTTACTGAAAAATGATTTCCAATAAACAAACAATTTCACAATTAGCTAAACAAGAAAAGCGAATGGATGGTCGAGAGCTAACAGCTTATCGAGGACCAATCGAAGTAGAAACCGATATTTCTTGGACAGCAGAAGGTTCAGCTAAAGTAACTATTGGTAAAACAGTAGTAATGGCAGGAGTTAAAACTGAAATTAACAAACCTTACAATGATACTCCAAACGAAGGAGGAATCATGATTAATGCAGAATTATTGCCTTTATCCAGTCCAGAATATGAACCAGGACCTCCGGGAATGAAAGCAATTGAATTAGCCAGAGTAACTGATCGAGGAATTAGAGAAGCTAAAGCGATTGATATGAAAAAGTTATGTATTGAACCTGGAGAAAAAGCATGGTTTATCATTATTGATATTGTAACTATTAACGACGCAGGAAATTTGTTTGACGCTGCAGGTTTAGCAGCATTAACTGCATTAAAAGCAGCTAAGTTTCCAGCAGTTGATCCAGAAACTGGAGCAATTGACTATAAACACAAAACAGAGGAATCTTTGCCGTTGTTAAAAGAACCATTACCTGTAACAGTCTATAAAGTTGGAGGAAAATTATTAGTTGATCCAACTGCAGAAGAAGAGCATGCTTATGATGCTCGGTTAACAGTAGCTTCCGACGAAAAAGGAACAATTTCAGCGTTACAGAAAGGAGGTTCTACTCCTTTGACCGTTGATGAAATTTCTAAAATGGTAGAAATTGCCTTGGAAAAAGCTAAGTTTTTGCGAGATCAACTAAATAAGATCTTTTAAAATGGAAAAATACACCAAGTATGAACAAGCTAGAATGGTTGGTAGTCGAGCTTTACAGCTCTCCATGGGTGCTCCTTTTTTATTAAATTTAAATGAAAAGGATTTAGAAGAATTAAAATTTAACCCAATTCAAATTGCATTAAAAGAATTTGAAGCAGGAGTTATTCCAATTACGGTTAAAAGACCACAACCCGAATAAATTTTTTGTTACTTTATAGTAAATAATACCAAAAAGTTTATAAACAAAAGAGGATTTTCTGATAGTTATTAATTAAAAAGAGAGGTTCTTAGATTGTTAAGGAGGATAATTAAAAATGATCGTACAAAAAGATTTCCTAAACAAACTGAAGGACTTCGGTTTAAATAGTTATGAAAGTAAACTTTGGGTGGCATTACTCTCGAGAGGAATTTCCACCGCAGGAGAATTATCAGATATCTCTAATGTTCCTAGATCTAGAGCATATGATGTTTTAGAAAGCTTAGAAAAGAAAGGCTTCATTATTGTTAAAGTTGGTAAACCTATCAAATATTTAGCAGTTCCACCGGGGGAAGTGGTGGAGAGAGTTAAGAAAAAAGTGGCTAAAGATGCTGAAGTTAAGAGTAAAATTTTAGATAACCTGAAAGAAAGTGATGTTTTAGGGGAATTAAACTTATTGCATAATACTGGAGTTAAATTAGTTGATCCAACTGATAAATCTGGTTCTTTCCGAGGAAGAGAAAAAATTTATGAACATTTGTCTACTATGATTAAAGGAGCTCAAAGTGAAATTACTTTAGTTACTTCTGGAAAAGGTTTGGAAAGAAAGAAAGATGCTTTATTTTCTTGTTTGAAAAAAGCTGCTGGCCGAGGAGTTAAAGTTAAAATTGCAGCCCCAGGAAATGCAGGAAAAGAAATCGTTAATCAATTTTCAAAAATTGCAGAAGTAAGAACTGCAACTGGAAATTCTCGGTTTTGTATTGTAGATAACAAAGAATTGTTGTTTATGTTAACTGAAGATAAAAAAACCCACAAAGATTATGATTGTGCTGTGTGGGTAGATACTCCTTATTTTGTTGAATATTTTAACAAAATGTTTGGAAGTCAGTGGCAAGAGATGCGGTAAAAAATTTCAATTGATTTTGAATACACAAGTTTTTTATAACTTCTTTTTTTATATCTTTTTTAATGAGTCTTGTTCAATTGTTAAGGAAAATTGTTAATTCTTCAAGTAAGAAAATAGTTACCTTGGGTTTGGGAGCTAGTTTGGTTATGGGATGTACTGTAAATAACTACGAATATATTGGTGGAGATAAGGGTAGCCAGAAAGATTTTAATGTAATAAAAGATATAGGAGTTCAAGATAAACCTGCAGACATGACCTTAATCGTTCCTACAAGTGATTTTTTTACTGGACCCGACAAACCATTAATTTATCCTATTATTGATATGGGAAATGATTTTGGGACTGATTTGAGACCAATAAAAAAAGATTCTTCTGTTGCTGATTTGGTTGTTCCTGATATAATACAACCTGATGTTGCTGTTCCTGACCAATATGTTCCTGATTTGATGGTGCCAGATAAGATGCAGCAAGATTTATTAGTTCCAGACAAATTAATTCCAGATTTGCCTAAACCAGATATAGTAGTACCAGATCAAAAGATAGCTGATAGTTATGTTCCTGATTTAAATCAACCAGATGTGGCTGTTCCTGACCAATATGTTCCTGATTTGATGGTTCCAGATAAAGGTGTTGTTTGTCCAACAAATATGGTTTTGGTAAAATACACTGGTGGTTTGTTTTGTATTGATAATAAAGATATATTTGGGAAAACTAAAAGTATGGGTATTGCAGATTGTAAAACACGAGGAAAAAATGGAAAAGTATGTAATGTGAAAGAAATTGATTTGGCTGTTACACATATAGGGATTAAACCTTCTCACGAACTTGCTACAACTGATTCAACTGGGTGTTGTTGCCCTTGTGGTTCATATAAAGGACCAAGCCAACATTTTTGGACTCCAACAGGCGGTGCCCATGGTTTTAAAAGAGGAAAATGTGAATGTTGGTTTGAAAATAGGCCAAATGTAAAGACATTTTATAGGTGTTGTGTTAAACCTTAAATAAAATATACTCACCAAAACTATTTTAAAGTCTTTTTCTTTTCATTGTTTTTATGTCTGATATTAATTATAAGCAAGTTATTCTAGTGAGGCAGGATTTGAAGTTGCCGAAAGGAAAGTTAGCAGCTCAAGCAGCACATGCTTCTGTAGAGGCAGTATTGCGTTCTGATGAAGAGATGGTTAAGAGATGGAGAATGGAAGGAATGGCTAAAATTGTGATTAAAGTTAAAGATGAGAAAGAATTAGTTAAATACTTTCAACAAGCCAAAGATGAAGATATTGTTGCTTCTTTGATTACTGATGCAGGTAAGACAGTGATTGCTCCGGGAACTAAAACTTGTGTGGGAATTGGCCCTAGTGAAGTAGAAGAAATTAACAAGATAACTGGAAATCTCCCACTATTATAGAAACTTTTTTAAATGAACTCCCTTCTAAATAAAAAGAAATGAAGATTCCTAAAACTAGAAAAAGACATTGTCCACATTGTAAAAAACACTCTGAACATAAAGTAATTAATCAGAAGTTTAAAGGACTGAATAAAACTCATACTCAGACCAAAGGTTCTCAAACTAGAACTAGAAAGAGAGGATTGAGAGGTGGCGTTGGTAATAAAGGAAGATTATCTCGGCCAGCAATCGCAAAATGGAAAAGAACTGGAGCTAAAACCTCTAAAAAAACAGATTTAAGATATACTTGCCAAGATTGTAAAAAAACACATATTCAAGCTAAAGGAATCAGAGCTAAAAAATTTGAACTAAAATGAAAGCAGAAAACCCACAACCAAAAAGCAAATTTATCAAAGTTAGATGCGCTAAATGTAAAAATGAGCAGATTATCTATGGTAATGCTTCAAGTATCGTTAAATGTTTAGTTTGTAATAAAGAATTAGTTTATCCAACAGGAGGAAAATCAAACATTTCCGGTCGGGTATTAGAAGTTTTAGAGTAAGTTTTTTAAATATACTCCTTTCTTATTATTAAACGATGTTATACAAACGAGAAGGTCTACCAGAAACTGATGAAATAGTTCTTTGTAAAGTTACAAAGATCTTTCCCAATTCTGTTTTTGCTGAATTGGTTGAGTATAGAGATTCTGGAATGATTCACATTTCTGAAGTTTCTCCGGGAAGAATTAGAAATCTGAGAGATTATGTTAGTGTGGGTAGGCAAATTGTCTGTAAAGTGCTTAGAATTGATCGAGAGCGAGGCCATATTGACCTTTCTTTGCGAAGAGTTAATTCTAATCAAAGAAGACAAAAATTAGAAGAAGTAAAACAAGAAATTAAATCAGAAGGTTTAATCTCAAATTTAGCTAAAAGATTGGATATTCCTTTTAGAGAACTATATCAAAAAATATCAAAGAAGGTTTTTGAAGAATATTCTCATTTGCATTTATGTTTCAAGGATGTTGTTTCTGGAGATGTAGATTTGGTTAAATTAGGTTTGGAAAAGAAAATTGCAGAAGGTTTGACTACTGCAATCAAAGATAAATTTAAACCCCCTAAAATTAGGATTAGTGGTGAAATTAGATTAGAAACTTATACTTCTGAAGGATTGGAAAAAATCAAAAAAACATTGGGTGAAATCCAAAAAATATCTAAAAAGATTGATTTGTTTTATTTGGGAGCTGGAAGATATAAATTTTCTGTAGAAGAAGCAGATTACAAACCAGCAGAAAAGAAATTTAAGCAGGCTCAGAAAATCGTTGATAAATTTAATGATAAAATATCTAAAGCTGAGTTTATCCGAGAATGAAGCATATTCTTAAATGTTCTAAATGTGAAAAGTATACTATGAAAGAAGAATGTTGTGGTGTGAAATGTATTTCTCCTAGGCCAGTTAAGTTTTCTCCGGAAGATAAATATGGGAATTATCGTCGGGAAGAGAAAAAGAAAGATTTGAAGAAGAAAGGTCTTTATTAACCTAAGTTGAAGTTGTAATCTCCTTGAACAGATAATCCACTGGCGGTTCCCTGTAAGGAAACTAAACGATTTTCTGAAACATCTAGGCTACCTTGATAGTGGTTCATTTTAAGTTGATCTTTGTAAGTTAATTTGTAAGTTAATTTTGGTTGGACTTTTAAGTTTCCATCACCTTCAACAAAACTCAAAGATTTTAGATTTGCTCCATTAATCTTAAGAGAATCATAAACTAAACCTGCAAAAGATAGTTTCATGGCTTTTTTGGTCGATATACCAATACCATTAACTTTTGCTTTAGTAGCAACTCCATTCAAAGATAAACTAGTTCCATCAAAATCTATTTCTCCTTGGAAATTATTAATATCTAATTCTGCAGATTTAAGGCCCTTTAATTCTAAAGTTTCTTCGTTAAGAGTAATTTTAGTTTGAGGGTCGTTAAACTTAATGGAAAGGGTGGAGATCTTTGTATTTTCTTGTTTGACTTTGGGAATTGTGTTATAGCTTAAAGTCAATCCAATCTTTGTAGTTGGTTTGGAAGTGTCTAAAGGAGTTGTTTCTGGATTGCCATCTATGGCATTAGAAACGGTGCTTGCTCCCAATATCCCTACAGCAGAACCAGTTAAACCTAGTTTTCCATCATTAGCTAATAAAAGTAGCATGATAGCTCCAACTACAACTGTAGTAACTAAAATATAGAATCTACGGGAATGATGATGTGGTTTTGGATAAGGTGGGTGTACCATTTTATATCGCTCTTTTTTTAATTATTAATCTGCAATGATTTTTATATCTTTCTGTTCTAGTTCTCTTTATCTTTGTGTGTTGATTTTCTGTTCTTGCCAATCATTTCTTCCATGTGTTCCATCATTTTTTTAGGTTTGTTTATGTCTTTGATAACAAAAGCCGGAGAACCTGCTCCAGAAACCGAAATAGAACCATAATTTAACAATCTTTGTAATCTACCTTGGTGAATGTTCATATCAGGAACAAAACCTAAAGAATAAAAGTAAACGTTCTTTTTGTGTTGTTTGATTAACCCTTTAATGATGATTAATTTGGAACTGGTAATTAAATATTTATTCATCATTCGGGAAATTTCTGCGGAACCAAGGGAAAAAAGAGAAAGACCCAAAACAAAGTATGTTATTGTTGGGTTTAAAGCTACTTCCCTAGAATAAACAAATGCTAAAATAGCTAGAAGGAAAAAACCACTCAAATACTCTGGCAAATAAGCCTTTCTACTTTTATTAAATTTGAAAATAACCTCTTCTTTGCTCATAAGGTAATGATATCCTAAAACTTTATATATTTTGTTGTCATTGTTTGATTATGCCGGAATTACCTGAAGTTGAAACAATCACTAATCAATTGAATAGAATGATTAAAGGAAAGAAGATTGTTGATGTTAAAGTAATTGATTATCCTAACCGGTTCCAAGGTGGGCGAAAATTAGTCTTGGATAAAATAATTGAAATTGAGAGAAAAGCTAAACATATTGTTTTTGATTTAGCTAATAAGCATTCTTTTATTATTCATCTGAAGATGTCTGGGCAATTGATTTTTCATAAGAAACTTCCTGGGGAGATTAAGAAAGCAACCCATGTAATCTTTTTCTTTTCTGATGGAAGTTGTTTGTTTTTTAATGACTTTAGGAAATTTGGTTTTGTAAAAGTGATGAAAACTGGTACTGTGGATAAGTATTTTGAAAAGTATGGTCCTGATTCTTTGCAAATGAGTTTTTCTGAATTTAGGAGAGTTCTTGAAAAGAAGAAAAGATCAAAATTGAAACCTACTTTGTTAGATCAAAAAGTGTTAACTGGGCTAGGGAATATTTATGCCCAAGAAGCTTGTTATATCGCTGGAGTGTTGCCAGATAGAGTAATTGGTTCTTTAGATTTAAGAGAGTTGAAGAAATTGTATTCGGCGATTAAGAATGTGTTGAAAGCAGCAATTAAACACCAAGGTACTTCATTTGATACTTCTTATCGAACAATGGAAGACAAACCAGGTGGTTATCGGAAATACATTAAAGTTTATCATCAGAAAGAATGTTTAAAATGTAAGTCTAAATTAAAATCTGAAAAACTAGGGGGTCGAAGTACTTATTATTGTATAAAATGTCAAAAGTAGAAGAAGAATTGCGGAAAGAGATTGATAACTGGTTGCCTAAAGCTGAGAAAGAAGTTGCTAAGATTAAGAAAGTTAATGATGAAGAATATTTAGTGAATATCAAGGCATATGTTAAAGATACAAAGTATTTTTTAGATAAAGGGGATTTGGTGAAAAGTTTTGAAGCAGTGGTCTGGGCGTGGTCATGGCTTGAGATAGGTAAATTGAAAGGAATGTTAGAATGATACCTAAAAAAGAAAAGAAGAAAAAGAAGAAGGAATTGGAAATCGATGAAGGTTCTGATTATCCGGTGCATGAAAAGTATACTAAGGAAGAACCAGTTAAAGAGTAGATAAGTTCTTAACTTTGCCAAAATTATAAACTTTTTCTCCAATGGCAAAAACTTCGAAGTTAGAAATATCTGGGAGATAGGGGCTAAATCTTCTGCTGCCAGTAATGTCTGTGCCACCAGACAAAGGATTAAAAGAAGGCATTACCAACAAATTCTTTTTCTGAAATTTTCCTTTTAAGAAACATTTATACTTTTCTGATTTTCCTTGGTGTTTGAGTACAATTGCTGGGTGTTCATGAGCAATTATTAAGGTTTTAATTTTTTTACCAGCAAGGGCAAGGTGTTCTTCATTTTTTTTATTGGTGTTTCCATGACAAATAAAAATATCTTTGATGATGTAGTCGTCCACTATTTTGACTCTTCCTTTACTTGCAATTGGACCTAAGAATAAATCATGATTGCCCCTGACAATGATTAATTCTTGACAATTTCTTTTTAAGAAATCAACTAGTTTTAGTACATTTCTCCATTCTTGTTTTAGAATTTTGGGATAATGATGTTTTAAATCTCCATTGATAATAATTTTGGTAGGTTTAACTTTTTCAAAAATAGCAATTAGTCTTTTTAAGATATCTTCTAATTGAAACTTAGGGATTAAAATACCTGTCTCTTCCAATTCTCCTTCATAGCCAATATGGAAGTCGCTAAAAAGGATTGTTTTTTCTGATTTAATCCATAAAGCTAAATCAATAATTTCTAAGTTGGGTAAAATTTCCATAATATTTAATTTGAATCTTGATTTATAAAATTAAGTAAAATTTTTAAAGAATAAAATATTACTTTGATTATGGATCATCGCATAAAATCTTGGTTGATAGTAATATTATTTATTGTAATCATGGTAGGAATTGGTTTTTTACTAGGATCTAATCAAAGTATTGTTGGGGGGTCAGTAGTTAAAACAGTTGCTTGTTCTGATAATAGTGATTGTGATGATCGGATTAGTGCGACTGAAGATATTTGTAGAAATCCAGGGACAATTAATTCTTTATGTGTGAATAAAAGGAAATAATTATTTTCTTTTGATAATGATAATACTAGTGCCAATGATTATTAAAGTTAGTGCTATTCCACCAATGAGATAGTTGGGAGGAATGTTTTTTAATTCGCTGATTGTTAAACCAGTAATGAGGTTTTTATTGGTGGAAAGAGGAGATTCAACTATGGTTTTTTGAGCCAATAGTTTAGTACTAGGAATTACTTTAAATATTTCTTGATTAACACATTTTCTTTTTTCTTCTGGTTTTTTATCCATAGTTCCACAAGCGTTTTTATCAAAACATTTTCTAACATTGTAATTATTAGTGCAATTAGTGTCCCAGGGATAACAATACCACTTTTCTTGACAATTAGATGAATAGGTGGTTGAGACATAGTTTTGAGTGGGTGTAGAATTATAATTTAAACTTCCTCCTCCAGAACTACTAGATGAACTTCCCGATGATGTTCCTCCTCCCGAAGATGATCCTCCGCCGGAAGAGCTACTAGAAGAAGAAGAAGAAGAGCTACTAGATGAATTGCTACTTGAACTAGAAGAAGTAGTGGTGTTGTTAACAATGACATAAATTGTTTCATTATCACTTAAATTGCCATCAGAAACAACAAAAGTTAAATTATGAGTTCCTACTTGAGTAGAGTTAGGTAGCCAAGAAAATAATTGACTGATGAAAGTTGCGCCAGTTGGTAAGTTGATAACGGAATAAGTAAGATTATCTGATTCATTATCTGTTGCATTGATAGTGAAATTTAAAGTGTTGTTTTCAGTGATGGTGTGGTTACTGATTGAATTTAAGATTGGAGCGGTGTTGGTTGTGTTTGTGGTGTTGGTTGTTGAATTGGTGGTGGAAGTGTTGTTGGTTAAAATAGTATTAGTTGAATTATAAGTGCAATTTTGTTTAATCCAGTCTACACTGTCAATGTTTGTATCTTGTCCATTGGGATTTCTAGCTAGACATTCATCGGAAACATTATTTGAATTTCCATCGGGAGCATTATCTGAAGTATTGCCATCATCCCAATCAGCATAAGTAACATTATCTATCTGGTTGCTTTCGTTATCATAAAGAATTATTTGTCCATTATTATTTTGGGCCCCACTTGGATTAAGTATTGTGTAATAACTTCCTGCAGAGATTGTTCCAGAAAGAGTTTCATTTACTGGGGTGCTATCTATTAAAGCTAAAATCCAACCAGTGATGTTAATTGAAGAAGTGTTGTTGTTATATATTTCAAACCATTCATCACTTGATCCTGTTTTTCCACTGTTATCCCAATCTGTTTGTGGATCAACAACAAATTCATTGATTAAAACATTGGCAGAAACTAAATAACACAAACATAGCAAAAATAATACTCCTATCCAAAACCTCATAAAATAAGATAAACTTTGATTTGGTTTTAAAAGATTTCGTAATTACAAAACAATGTTGTTAGAATAAGAATTAAAAAAAATAAAATTATAAAACTGTTTTGATACTCTCAATGTTCCGAGCGATATCGTGGCCTTTCTTAGTTAATTCTAATAACTTTAATCGACCTTCTTTTTTGAAATTAATCAAGTTGGCTTTTTGCATTTCCTGCAAGATCTTCACAACATGTGAATAAGTGCAATCAATTTGTTTTGCCAAAACAGATGCATAAACCTGGGAGTTAGCATTCTTTAATTCTACTAACATCATAGCTGGTTTTTCACGGAAAAACACGTCAAATATTTCTTTATTTTTAACCAATGTTACCCACCTCGAATACTATCTTATGCACCCCTATATATTGTATAAACTTCGTAACGCCTAGTATATTTAAACATTTATAGTTTGGAACATATATGATTAAGAAGATGTATATTTAAAAGTTGTGGTTTTTAATTGGTAATATGCTCTCGGATGAACGAAAAAAAGAATTGTTGTTTCCTCACGAAGAAGTTAGGAATTCTCAAGAAGAATTAATTCTAGATGTAGAAAAAACACTAATGGACAAAGGACAATTATTAGCAAATGCTCCGACTGGTTTAGGGAAGACTTCTTCAGCATTAGGACCAGTATTAAATCATGCTTTAAAAAATAAATTGACAGTTTGGTTTTTAACCAATAGACACACACAACATAGATTGGCAGTAGAGACGCTAAAGTTAATACAAGATAAATTTGGTTTGAAATTTAGTTGTGTTGATTTGATTGGAAAGAAATGGATGTGTAACCAAGACGTTAAAGAATTGTATTCTCAAGAATTTAATGAGTTCTGCAAAAGCATCACTGAAAAAAAAGAATGTGAATTTTTGAATAAAGTTAAAGAGAAAAATAAATTAACTGTAGAAGCAAAATTATTGTTAGAAAGGTTGGAAAAGAAAGGAGTTTTACATAATGAAGAGATTATTGAAATTTGTCAAGAAGGTGGTTTTTGTAGTTATGAAATTTCTTTAGCCTTAGCTAAAAAAGCAAAAGTGATGATTGGAGATTATTACTATATTTTTAACCCATTTATTCAAGATCGGATCTTTGGTAAAATAAATCATGAATTGGAAAAAACAATTTTAGTTATTGATGAAGCACATAATCTACCCAATCGAGTAGTAGAAATGTTGAGTACTGTATTAACAACAAATATGTTGAAGAATGGAGTTTCAGAAGCTAGAAAATATGGTTACTTTAATGCGGCAGATCATTTAGATGCCATAAAAAAAGTTTTGGAAAACTTAAATAATTCTCAACGACAAAGTTCTTTAAATGAAGGTTTTACTGCCAGTAGCAAGATAGGAAAAGATAATGAAAGAAAAGTAACTAAAAATGATTTTTTGAATCAAGTGAAAGAAGTTGCAGATTATGAAATTATGGTTAATGAATTAGAAATAGCTGCGGATGATATTAGGAAAAAGAAGAAAAGAAGTTATGTGGGTGGGGTAATTAGTTTTTTGGAATCTTGGACTGGGGAAGATGAAGGCTATACTCGAATCATATCTGAGAAAGAAGGTCGTTTTGGAAGATATATTAGTTTGAATTATCATTGTCTAGATCCATCTTTAGTTACTAAAAAAATATTTGATCAGGTTTATGCGACAGTATTGATGAGCGGTACTTTGAATCCAACTTTTATGTATAAGGATGTTTTGGGGATGAAAGGGATAGAGAAAGATTATCCCAACCCTTTTCCAAGTGAAAATAAATTAACTTTAATTGTTCCCGAAACTAGTACCAAATATAATTTACGAGGAGAAGTAATGTATCAAAAGATTGCAGAGAAGTGTTCTGAAATGTTAGATTTAATTCCAGGTAATTGTGCCATCTTTTTCCCGTCTTATTATTTACGAGACCAAATTGGATATAAAATTAAAGAAGGAAAGAAAAAGTTTTGGGAGAAGAGTGAGATGAGTAAGGAAGAAAAAGAAGAATTTCTGGAAGATTTCAAAAAAGGGAAGGAAGAAGGAGGAGTTCTTCTTGGAGTAATGGGAGGTAATTTTGGAGAAGGAGTAGATTTACCAGGAGATTTATTGCAAGGAGTGGTGATTGTTGGTGTTCCTTTGGGTACACCAGATTTGAAAACTAAAGAAGTAATCAAATATTTTGATGAACAATATGGTAAAGGATGGAATTATGGATATCTTTTTCCAGCAATGAACAAATGTTTGCAGAGTGCAGGAAGATGTATTAGATCAGCAGAAGATCGAGGAGTAGTTATTTATTTAGATGAGAGATTTGCTTGGCAAAATTACTATTGTTGTTTTCCTCGAGAAGGGTTGATTGTGACTAAAGATTATAAGAAGTTTTTAGAAGAATTTTTTTAAACATCAAAACCTCTTTTCTTGCGAGAATATCTTGCTTCTTCAATCATGTTGTTGATATTAGGTGTTCCTACACAATTGTATCTGCGACATATTGATGGTCTTTTATGATAGATAGAACATTTTCTTTCTTCTTCATCAAGGAAAACACAAGGCCCAAATTGAGGGTGGGTTTTGTTTTTAAGATAATAATGTTTTCCCGATAGAACTAGGTTTTCTAAACCAATGGTCTCTACTTCTTTTGGACGGACTCTTTTTTTGAGGTAATAACAGCAATAGTTGTAGCAATAATTTTTTTTAGGTAATTTACAAATGGCTGGTTTAACCATAATAAAGAGAATATTGTGGAGTTAATTAAGGTTATTAAGCTAAAAAGGACTATTACTACCCCAATATAGTATTGTTCCTTTTTAAACAACCAGTATACAAAAACGTAACATTTATATACTTGTTTAACTTTTCTAAAAATATTAAGATCATAAGGGCTCCACCCTTATTCTACCACCCCTCACTCAGGAGCCCTGATCTTTTTACTCTAAATATCTTTTCTTAGAATTAGTATATTTGTAATGAATCTCGCCAAACTTACAATCTTGGCAAGTTGAATCTAAGTTGATCCAATTGTTTTCTGTTTTGTAAGAAGAGATTGCTTCTGGAATTTTAACTTGGATGTAAACATGTCTAGGAACAAAAACAAATCTGGTTTGGAAACCGACAGATTGTAATAATGAAGATAAGAGAATTGAACTGTCGTCACAATCTCCGGCAGTAGATGAGAAGCTCTCTTGAGGAGTTTTATAATATTCATATTTCAAAGGGTCATTAACGTAGTTGAAGTTCTTTTGGACAAAGTAAAACAAAGCTTTGGCATTGCAAACTTTATGGGTGTTTGGACAAGATTGAGCTACTATCTGATCTGCTATTCTTTTAATATCTGAAGTAGTTTGAATATAATTTCTGATATCGGAAGAAGTAATGTTGGGAATCGATAGTTTAGGTAGGTTTAATTGATTTAAAGTAGGAATCTGCTTTGGTTCAGGATTTTGTTTTAATCCATAACTAGGAACTACCCACATAACAACAATTAAAATAAGAAATAAACCAATAACAATTTTGAAGAATATTTTATAACCTGGTTCTTTTTCATCTTCAATAGTTTCTTCGTGATGTTCTTTCATTTTATGACTAGATTAAACATATTTATTAAATTAACTTAATAACAAGTTTCTTGAGCATCCGTTAAAGAAAGAGTGAATCCACTTAATAATTTGTTTACGCCAGAGTTGGGATGAGTAATTGGAGAACTAGTTTGTCCAACTCTCAAAATAATAACTTCTTTACCAACAACTTTTACCTTAGAATCAACCAAATCTGTTTTCTCTATTTCAATAGGAACTTTGATTGGGGCACCAGTACAATAAGAAGGAATTGTTTTAATAGTCCAAGCTAAAGCTCCAGCCGCAGTATAACTACCTTGTTTGGCATGTAGATTATAAATTTCTCCATCACTAGTGAGAATTGCAATATCGTGAACTTGGCATTTCTTAGTATTAGGACATTCGGTTTGATATTCTTTTAGTAAAGAACCACATTTTTTGTTAATACAAAACTGGCCAGGACTACATTCATTGTTGTCATTGCAAGTTGTGGTTGTAGTAGTAATTGTTTTCGTTTTGTTCTTTTCATATTCTTCTTCATCATCACAAACATTATTTTTGTTTTTATCTAAACAACAACCACCAACAGTTTCAATGTGGGGAGGTGTACAAACAAAAGGTTTACTTTCTTCAAAAGCATATTGGGTTTGGATTGCTTTTCCAGAAAGAGCCCCAGTTTTCATTAAAACAGCAAAAACAATGATAAAAACAATTAAACCAATTCCTCCAAAAATTAGTAATTTCTTTTTATTTTTATTTACCGACGATTCTTTATCTCTAACATGAGAACTAGTTTTGGTTGTTTTTGATTGGTGAGTTTTTTTAGTATGGTCTTTCTTACGTCCCATTAACATATTGAGATGAGAAGGTTTTCTTTTACTTTTCTTGTGTTTTTCATAACGATGAGATAAAACTTCTTTGTAAGCTTCATCTGCTTGTTCTTCAGTCCAACCAGCTTGCAATAATTCTCTTCTAATTACAGAATAAGGTTTATCTGCATTCATGCTTTGGTGAATATACTTCATCAAATCTAAGGGGAGATCTGGAGTGTGGGCTCTTTTGTATAGAACAAATAAAAGTACTCCAGCAGCTGTGAAAATTGTGATTAAGATAAATAAAACTGTTTTAGTTAAAGGTCTTGATTTTTCTACATTAGACAATTTTGTGGTGATATTACTTACTTTAGTGTCAGTGCTTTTAACATTTTTTTGTAATGAAGCTAATCCAGTGGAAACTGAATTAACTGTTTGAGAAGTTTGAGAAACTGTATTTTTAATTGATTGTTGACCTGTTTTTAAACTAGTAAGATCGGAACCTAATTTTTGAACATTGAGATTTATTTTTTGGATATTTAGTGTATTAGTGTTCAGAGATTTATTTAATGCAGTTAGTTCTGATTGTAAACTATTTATTTGTTGAACCACATTAAAATAAGATGTATTGGTTGAGGTTGTATTTGTTGCATTTCTAAGAATTTTTGTTTTTTTACATTGAACTCCAACACAAGTGTATTTTGGACCAAATTTAGTTTGACAAGTGGTTGTGTTTCGACAGTAATATTTGTAATAATTAGTTGTGTTGGTTGTTGAGGTGGTGTTGGAAGAAATTGTTTTTTGACAAGTATAATTGACACAAGAGTAAGCAGTACTATTAAATTTAGTTTTACAAGAGAGATCAGAAGTACAACTTATAGCTAAACTAACAGCTACAAAAACTAGTAAAAACACTCCCAGGATTACTAAAAACCTCTTTTTCATATTACTATCTCCATAAGGTTTATTTTTTCATTTATATATTTATTGCCTAGATACAAGTTCAAACACCACCTGAAAGGCTTTTTTTAGTTCTTTTTCTTGAATAATAATCAAATGTTCCGAGTAACAAATCATCGAATCAATAATACTAATATTGTTTGCTGCAAGTTCGTTGGAAAGATAAGCAAAAACACCAGGAGTTTTAGTGATATCTGTATCATAGATAATTGTTAGTTCTCCCAGGTTTTTTTCCAAATTAACAATTTCTTTTTGGTTGAAAATCTCTTTGGTTTCTTTTAATGTTTTCTCGTCAATAATTATCTTGATATATTTATTAACTTCAAATATTCTTAATGTGTCTCCCCCTTGGAAATCTATTTTTTGATAGAGTTTTGCTAATTTGTTACGGATAGTTTCATTTTTTCTTAATAATATAGAAGCTAATTTGGTTTGAGTGGAAATTTTTGATTTTTTTAACAGGCAATAGATATTTTTTAATTGATCTTTTTCTTTGATATCTAAATGATATCTTCTTATGGCAGTGATAACTGCGTTTAAAGAACAAGACATATGGAGTTCTTTGATTATTTTTTTGGCTAAAGCTCGGACATTAATCAGTTCATCAGCGAGGTTTTTCTTTATGGTGGTGTGATTATCTAAATATCTCCATACTTCTCGGTTGATGTTTTTTGTTTTCATGGTTTTGTGATTGTTAATCTGTTTTACTTTAAAAAAGTTGTGTTATTTTTCAAATTTAGTTAAAATATTTCATTTTTTAGTTATTTGATTATAATTTGTCATAATTTTAATAAAGAAAATAGAGTGAAAATTATCATCAGTCAAATAGACTTAAAATATGGGGAATGAAAAAATGAAGCAACATGATTTAGTAAAACAAGTTGTTATCGCATTCAAAGAAACTGTTGATCGGGGTGAACCAGATGAAGAAATGAGAGAACAATTGATGGATGCCATTGATGGCAGATATTTAGATGTAGTTGATCGTCAATTGAAAGAAAAGATTTTTGATCAAGCTGTTGAGGAATATGATGCTTTTTTAGAATTTGGTCAAATTTTGAATACTTTCAAAGATTTGATTGGAGATAATGGTCCAAAATTTACGGCAAATATTCTTTTTAATCAAGGGGCAGCTTATGAAGGATTGGGAAAGAAAGATCTAGCTATTGAAACGTATCAAAAAGCATTGGAACAAGAAGATATGACTAATCAAACATTAACTAGAGCGAATTATAATCTAGGAACAGTACTAGCTGAGAAGGGAAATTTTCGTGAAGCGCAAAAACACCTCTTGGAAGCTCAAAGAAAAGGAATGAACCACCCTAGATTAAGACAGAATTTAGATTATGTAGCTCGTCAATTGGATTTCATTGAAGATAATACTGGTCCAAATCAAACTCTTGAACAGGCTCAACGGTTAAAACATAAGTTGTATAAGCAAACTCCTTGTGGTTGAATTTCCAACAATCTTTAAATACCCAAACCGATTACTAAGATAAAATGTTAGATATCAATTTGATTAGAGAGAAGCCTGAAGTGGTACGAAAATCAGAGAAACATAGAGGACACGATCCTAAACTAGTTGATGAAGTCTTGAAATTAGATGATAAATGGAAGAAAGACTTAAAGTTGATGGAAAAACTTAATCATCAACGGAATGTGGTTTCTCAAGAGATTAATCAAGCGAAGAAGAAGAAAGATAACAAGACTGCTGCGGCCAAGATTAAAGAAATGCGGGCAGTGATTGATAAAGTTCGTAAGCAAGAAGATAAAGCTGCTTTAGCTTTGGAAAAAAGAAATGAAGTAATGGAAAAAATAGGTAATGTCTTACATAAAAGTGTTCCGAAAGGGAAAGACGATACTGAGAATGAAGAAATTAAGAAAGTAGGTAAAAAACCTAAGTTTAATTTTCCAATTAAAGACCATATTGAATTGGGTTTAGATTTAGATTTAATTGATTTAGAGACAGCAGCAAAGACATCAGGAGCAAGATTTTATTATTTGAAGAATGAAGCAGTTTTATTAGATATGGCTTTACAAAGGTTTGCTATTGATAGATTATTGGCTAAAGGATATCAATTAATTTATACTCCTTTTATGTTGAATCGAGCAGCTTTGAAAGGAGGAGTTAATCTTAGTGAGTTTGAAGATACAATCTATAAGATTGAAAATGAAGATTTGTATTTGATTGCTACTTCAGAACATCCATTGGTGGCGTTGAGGAAAGATCAGATTTTGAATGAAAAAGAATTGCCGATTAAAATAGTGGGAACTAGTACTTGTTTTAGAAAAGAAGCAGGTAGTCATGGAAGAGATACTAAAGGAATCTTTAGAGTACATCAATTTACCAAAATTGAGCAAATTGTATATTGTAAACCCAAAGAATCTTATACTTTTTTTGATGAAATTCAAAAGAATGCAGAAGAAATGTTTAAAGAGCTTGAATTACCATTTAGAGTAGTTAGAATCTGTACAGGAGATATTGGAAATAAGCAAGCTTTGCAGTATGACATTGAAGCATGGTTCCCCGGACAAAATAAGAAAAATGGAGCTTACCGAGAAGTAACTTCATGTAGTAATTGTACAGATTATCAAGCAGTCTCTTTGAATACTAAATATTTAGATACTGAAGGTAAGAAAAAATATGTTCATTTATTGAATAATACTGCTTTAGCTACGGCACGAGCAATTGCTGCTATCTTGGAGAACTTTCAGACTAAAGAAGGTAATGTGAAGATTCCTAAAACTTTATGGCCATATATGGGTGGAGTGAAGGAAATAAAGTCTAAAAAGTAAAAAAAAACGACTTCGCGTTTTTAACCATAAAGGCAATATGCTGTATTTATGATAATAAAGTTAATATAGTTGTTTCTTTCTTTGTTGTTTATGAGCTTATTCAAAGATATGTTAAAAAGTGGAGAGAGTTTGTTTAGAGATACTATTGTGCTTTCTTATGATTTCCAACCAAAATTATTGAAATATCGTGAGAATGAACAGGTGCGTTTTGCAGTAGCAATTAGGCCTTTGTTGCAGGAGAGGAGTGGGCGTAATTTGTTTGTTTATGGGGCCCCAGGAATTGGAAAAACTACTGCTTGTAAACATGTAATTAGAGAATTAGAAGAAAGTGGGGAAGACGTAGTTCCCATTTACATTAATTGTTGGAAAGAAAATACAACATTTAAGATTTTTACAAAAATTTGTGAAGAATTCGGACATAAGTTTTTACAACAGAAAAAAACTACTGATTTGTTTAACATCATTAGAGCCAAATTGAATAAAGCGGGAACAAGTGCAGTGTTTATTTTTGATGAAATAGATAAGTTGGATGATTTTGATTATTTATATACAATTCTAGAGGATATCTATCGGAAAAGTATTTTTTTAATTACTAATTATAAAGAAAGTTATAATGATTTAGATGAACGAATTAAAAGTAGATTGGGGGTCGAATTTCTTTATTTTAGACCTTATAATAAAGCAGAGATAAAAGGGATTTTGGAAGAGAGGAAAAAGTATGCTTTTGTTCCAGGAGTGTGGGGAACAGAATCTTTTGATAAATTAGTTGATAAAACTGCCCAGTTGGGTGATTTAAGAGTTGGTTTGTATTTAATGAAAGAAGCTTGTATGTTAGCGGAAGATAAAAGTTTGAAAAAAATAAGTTTAGAAGAAGTTGATAGTGCAGTTAAAAAAGTAGATGAATTTCAAATCAAACAAAAAGATGGTTTAGATGAAGAATTGATTAACATTTTAGATCTGATTAAAAATAATTCTGAAAGTAGAATTGGAGATTTGTTTGGTTTATATGAAAAGAATTCTGGAAAATTAAGTTATAAAAGTTTTAAAAGGAAAATTGATAAATTGGATGAAGGAAGATTCATTTCAACTAAACAAGATCGTTCTGGTGGCGGAGTGACTACGATTGTTAGTTATGGTGCTGAAAAGAAATTAACTGATTTTTGAAGGAAAATTTTATATTGTTGTTTATCCTCAAGAAAAAAATGGAAAGAGAAATTAGAGATAGAAATATTTTAGATACGTTTTGTACTGAATTTTGTGATATTGTTGAAAAACATTGCAAGTATATTATTGTGAGTGGGTTTGTAGCTATTGCTTCAGGTAGAACTAGAGGAACAGAAGATATTGACATGATTATTGAAAAAATTAATTTTAATGAATTTAAACAACTTTATGCTAATTTAGTAAAAGAGGGATTTGTTTGTATGCAATCTGATAAAGAAGAAGAAATTTATTCTTATTTAAAAGATAATATTTCAATTCGATTTACCTGGAAAGATAAAGTGCTTCCTGAAATGGAAATTAAATTTGCAAAAGATTGTTTGGATGATTATCAAATTAAAAATCGTATTAAATTAGATCTAACTGGATTAAATGTCTGGTTTAGCAGTATAAACGACAATATTGCATTTAAAGAAGAATTATTAAAAAGTGCTAAAGATTTAGAAGATGCTAGGCATTTGAGAATTGTTTATACTGAATTAGTTGATGAAGATAAAATAAAAGAAATTAAAAGATTGGTTAAAGAATATAGATTAAAATGAGAAAAGAACATCAAGAACAAATTGAACGTTGGGCAATTTTTGTTAAAAATAATCCAACTAAATGGAAAAAAATACATACTGAATTTATTGATAGTATTTTTGATAAACATGAACAATTTAGAGAAAGAATGTTAAAGCTTCCTGGAGGGAAGGAGAAATTAATTAAACTTCATAAGATAAAAAATAAATCAAATTATGATTTCTTAAAATGATAATTTTCCCAAAAATCATTTAGAAAAACAAACTATTTTACAACTAATCTAATAATATTTTAACATTTTGTAGAAAAGAAAGTTATTTTGATCAAATCAAATAAACTAGCATGGCCATTGCAAAACCAATTAAAGAACCAACAAAAACTTGTAATGGTGTGTGTCCCATGGCAAAATGAGTTTCTTTTTTTATTTTCAATTTTTTGATAATCTGGTTGATAATATGTCCTTCTTCACCCACTGTCCTTCTAACTCCAAAAGCATCCCTGATCACAACAAAAGCCAAAACTAAACTAACAGCAAAAGTAGTAGTAACTCCATCGACTAAATAAATGATTGTCGCTAAGGAAACCACAAAAGCAGAGTGAGATGAAGGCATGCCGCCAGTCACAATCAAATCTGACCAAGTTAATTTTTTATGTTTTAACCAGATAAATATGAGTTTTATTAAGGGTGTACCCAAACCAGCTACTAATAAAGTCCACAATATCTTGTTCATTTTTAGAAGAAATATTTTGGAGTTTATATAAGTTGCTTTTGGAAACATATAAATAGGTTAAATCATTACTTGAAGAAAGATGAAATATAAACATCGAATTAAAAGTTATGTGATTTTAGGTTTAATTATCTTGGGTTTTTTTGCTTTATCAAAATTTTTTCCGGGGTTAAATAAATTTGCTTCTCCTACTTTTGTCAGAGATTATTTGATTGGATTAGGTACCGCAGGATATTTTATGTTTATTGTGTTGTTATTAGCAACTATTCCTTTACCAATGCCTAGCACACCAGTAGTTTTAGGTGGAGGTTATGTATATGGTGTTTTTTTAGGAACAATCTTGGCATTGATTGCTTGTGCAATAGGGGGAACAATATCTTTCTTATTAGTTAAAAAATATGGTAAACCTCTTTTGTATAAAATGGTGGATGAAAAACATATTGTTCATTTCAACCATGTGTTCAAAAAGAGAGGAATTATGGCGGCGATTGTTTCTTATTCTATCCCTTTATTTCCTAGTGATGTAATTAATTTTATTTTAGGTTTAACAAAAATGAAATACCATATTTTTTTAATTTTGTTGATATTAACTCACATTCCAAGATATTTAATTGTTAATTCATTGGGAGAAGATTTAGCCACTCGTTTTACTTTAAAAACTTTGATTATAGCAATTTTAGGAGCGGTGTTTGTTTTAGTAGCAATTTTTAGAGAAAAATTAAAGAAAATATTCTTTAAAGAATTGAATGTTTTGGAAAAAGATTTAGGTATAAAATAATCATTACTTTTTATTTATAAACAACACATTTCTTTTCAAGAATAGTTAGAAATTTTAAAAAGATTCAGATATCGAAAGCAAGTGCGTTCTTCTTAATTTAACAGTATTACTGATTGAATTTAATCCCATCTTTATTAAACCAGATAAACCCTTGCCTTCTCTAGGGCGATAATACGCACCTTGAACTAATGGGTCAGCAGCAATTTGAGTCAACGTTTTTTCATCTCCCACTGCACCATAAATTACTGGTTCTTCTACCTCTCCAAAAGAAAGCTTGATTGGAATTGTTAAAACATCATAATCTTTTGGCCTAGTAACCATGCATTGAGTATTGCTAACATTACCAATTAAATGAAGACTACAGAAATTATAATTAGTATTTAATTCTTGATTGGCTTTTTTTACTAAATCAATTTGTTTTCCAAAAAAAGAATCAAAGTAAACATCTTGAGAAGAAACCCTATATTCCTTAAGCAATTTTATGGTCTCTTTAATTGCAATTTCAGAAGTTGGTTTTTTTAGTTCGAAACAAAGAACCATTCTTTGGTTATTGGTGTGTTGATAATTTTGAATAGTATCCAATACTTCTCTTAAGCTAGTGGCAATTCCTAATTGATTTAATTCCTGATATTTTGCCTGAGAAGGTAATGAGAAATTTTGATGAGTTAAAATTAATTCTCCAGTCTCTTTGATTGTTAAGAGATCTCCTTCAAAACAAGGAATTACTTTTCGTTGAACTATTGGTTCCAAACTAATTAAATCTTCAATAGTTCTTTTCAAAATATCATCACCATGGTTAATGTTTCCATCTAGAAAACTATGTTTAACCACTAGAAATTCTTCTGGAGTAATTATCTTATTTTCAGTCATGTTTTTATTATAAATAAAGAATTAATTTATAAATCTTTTGTTATTTAATAATAGTAACAAAATAAATTATTTATTTTTTACCAGATGTTTGGTGTGTTTGTGTTTTAATAAATTTTTTTTCTGAACCTTGCTATGATGAGACAAGAAATGATGGAAAAAATGATTATCTTTTATTTTTTTCTTGAAATAATTCCACTCTAACAAGCCACGATCTTCCCACATTTTCTTAATCTGATTATGGGGGGCTTTCTTTTCTTCTCGAATAAATTTTCCTACAGCATGAACTGCATCGGTTAATAATTTTTCTTGTTTACCAACTACAATTGATTTTTTCTTTTTGATTTGATTCAAAAATTCTTCTACTGTGTCTGCCTTACAAATAGTCAAAGCAGTTCCTAATTCTGCCAAACAATGTCCATCAGAACCACCAGTAAAACCTTTGTTAATCTTTTTACCCCATTTAATAGCTTTGGTATTCATGTCCCCAATACAACAACCATTGATTGCTTCCACCGCATGAATTTTTTTAATAGTTTGAGAATTAGTTCTAAATTTTTTAATTCCGCAGAAACCAGGACCATAAGGATGAGGGGCAGTGATTAAACAATTATACTGGCTAGCTAAATCAACTAATTCCATATGGTTTAAATCAATAAACCAAGGATTTTTTTTAATTCGTTCTTTCATTTTTGAAGCATAGAATTCTTTAAATTCTTTAACATCATAAAAATGTAATAAAATATGGACTCCGTTGTGGCAAGTAACTTCCATCCCTGGGACCACAAAAACTTTTTTCCGAGCCATTTTTATGGCCTTGAATGAGCCCTCAACATGGTTATGGTCTGTAAATGAAATTCCAATAGAATCCTTTTTACATTTGTTAATAATTTGAGGTACTGTAGCTAAACCATCAATACTAAATCGAGAATGATAATGCATATCTACTGCTTGATAACCTTCTTTTTTAAGAAGGGAGAAAATTGGTCCTTTTAGGACATCTACATCTTTAAAATATACTTCACTCATTGTAACCTCTTTTTTAAAATGAATTTAAGCGAGTATAAAAAATTATCTATAATATACTTCCCAGATAAGCAAAAACAATGAACCTAGGGATTCTAGTAATTATGGAAAATAAGACTACAATCCAGACATTCATCCGATATATTCCAGAAAGCCAACAAATAGCACTGAAAGGAACAGGAGATAAAGCACCAAAAATAATTGCTAAAGGTCCCCATCGATGGAATAGTCTTTCACCTTTTTTTACATGTTTATCTCCAAAAAGATGAATAAAACCGGGTGTTCCAATCTTTTTACCAATCAAATGTCCAATAGTTCCAGCTATCACACTTGCAGCTCCGGCTACTAACGCAATTGAAAATAAATTTTCACTAATTAAACTGGATCCAAAAACAACTACATCTGGAGAAAAAGGTTGAATAATGACATCCATTATAAAAACAATTATCATTATTCCAGCTAAACCATACATAGAAATAAAATAAGAACTTTGGGATTTAAAATAATCAAAATTAAAGATAAATAATAATGTTAACAAAATTAGCAAAATAATTGCTATTAAGGTGATGCTTTTTTTTCTTTCCATCGGTACCCTTCATAAATTTTTCCATTAATACAAATTTTAATGGGTTTATTAAAAACATATAATCGAATATAATTTTTCATTCCCATCCACAAAGGGACATTTTCATAATGGCCTTTTTTCCATTCTTCTCTCCACCAACATTTCCCCGTATGTTTGATATCTCGTGTATGTCTTTTTTCATAAGGACAATTAGGACAAATATATTTGAGATGAACTTGAATCCACCACTTTTTAATAAGATTAGCCATTACCTAATTAAATTATTAATTCTCTTAAAAATGTTTCTAAATTTCAAAGAATATATTTTTAAATAATTTCTTTCAGCAATAGCCATTAGATATTGGGCAATATCTCGAGGAGACAACATTTGATTCTGAGAAGGTTTGTTTTTGTATTGGGAAAAAAATTCAGTTTTTATTCTTGCTGGAAAAATAGTTGAAACCTTAATTTTGTTTTTCCATAGTTCTAAACGAATCGATCTTTTAAACCCAGTTACTGCGTGTTTTGATGAACAATAACCACTATAACCGGGAGCACCATATAATCCCGCTATAGAAGAAACAGTAATAATGTGTCCGGGAGTTTTGTTCTTTTTCATTATTTTTACTGCTTCTTTAGTGCACAGAAAGACCCCTTTAACATTAGTTTGATGGACATCATCCCATTCCGATTCAGAAATATCTAAAAGATTTGATTTTAATCCACGACCAGCATTGTTTATTAAAATGTTAATAGTTCCGAATTGTTTTTCGGTCTGAAAAAAAACTTGATGAACTTCTTTTGATTGACCAATGTCTGCTTTAATTACCAGAATCTGATTATTAATGGTTTTAAGATTATTTTTTAATTGAATTAGTTTTTCTAAGCGACGAGCAACTAAAACTAAGCGGCATTTTTTTTTAGCAAATTCAATAGCTGTAGCTTTTCCAACCCCACTACTAGCTCCAGTGATAATTACTACTTTATTACTTAATTTCATTTTTCATCCAATTATTAATATCATTGATGGTTTGTTTAAATTCAATTTGGGGATACCAATTAAGTTTTTCTTTTGCTTTTTGATTATTAAAGTACCTAAATTGAAAAGAAGAATGAAGATTATCAGAAGTTAATTTGGGGCTTGTTTTAGATCTATTTTCTATAAACAATAGCAAAGGGTAAAGAAAAGAGATGAGGAAAAGGGGCAAGGTTCTTTTTGGTGGTAAGACATTTAAGACTCGAGAAATAATTTTGTTTTGTTCGTCAAAAGTTAAATTATAACCAGACAACAAATAATGATTTTTGGGTTTGCCTTTTTCTAGAATAGCAATTAAACCTTGAACTACATCTCTAACATCAATAAGATTAGTTCCTCCTGGTGGGTTGAAAGGAATTTGCCCATTTTTAATGGCTTGAATTAATTTAGGAGAATTACATAAGTCTCCAGGTCCCAACATCAAACCAGGATAAGCAATGTTCAGATTTATTTCATTTTGATTTTGAATTAAATATTTATCTGCTAAATATTTTGAAAGCATATAGTATTTTTTGAATTTTTTAGCTATCTTCCAATTGAATTTGAAGTTTTCATCAATTGGTTGATGAGGTTTGTTATTATAACCTAAAGCTGCTACCGAACTGATATGAATAAATCGTTTAATTTTATTATTTATTGCTGCTTGAAAAACATTTTTTGTTCCTTGAACATTAACAGAAAATAACTTCTTTTTATCTTTAGTCCAAAAAGAAACAATTCCTGCTAAATGAAAAACAACATCAATTTCTTTGAAATCTTGATTGATTGATTGAAGATTACAAATATTTCGATTCAAAAGATAAGATACTTGTGAATGGTTATTGAATTGGTATAATGGGGTTGGGCTTTCTCTTAAATCTAATAATTTAATTTTAATTTGGGGATATTGTTCTAGAAGAGTTTTAGTTAAATGTTGACCCAAGAAACCACAACCTCCTGTAATTAAAACATTCATGGTTTTTTGGAAAAAAAATCACTTTATAATAATTTAGATATTAAGTAGTATATTACAGATTATATTAATAAAATATTATTTAAGAATACCATAACCAATAAGTCTAAAACGATCTCCAATTCTTCTGGAAATAGTTACTCTCTCTCCAGAATTAGCACAAACTGGTTTTTTCAGAATACAAGTAGCTAATTTCTTTTTCATGTTGCTAACTACCCCAACTGTAACTGCAGAACCAACATTAAGCATTAGTACTTCTTTCAAAGCCAAAGGTTTAACTTCAGTTTCTTGTTTAGTTCCAACTACTCTATTAAGTAAATGAGTTTCTAAAATTAATTGTGAATGTAATGTTGGTAATTTTCCAGGTAAACCAACTAATGAACCAGAAAGAGAATCTGATTTAACTACTGCTGGATCTAAAGTTGTGGACAAGGCCATACTTCCCCCAGGTAAAATTTCATCTACTGGGGATCCTCCGGAAAAAATCTGTAATATTTTTGTTTTCAAAGGTTTCCAAACTTTACGATTTTTTTCTTCAACAGAATAACCAGGTAAAATTTCTACTTCTTGACCGACTTTTAATTTCCCTTGTTTTACAGTTCCACCTAGAACTCCACCTAATAACTTATTTGGTTTAGTTCCGGGTTTGTTAATATCAAAAGACCTAGCTACTAACATATAAGGTTCTTTTTTCAAATCTTTTTTGGAAGTGGGAATGTATTCTTGAATAGCTTCTACTAAAACATCAATATTTACATTAGCTCGAGCCGAAATAGGAATAATAGGGGTGTCTTTGTAATCTGTATCAGCTAAAAATTCTTTTATCTGTTTATAATTTTTCAAAGCCTCTTCATGACTTACTAAATCAATCTTATTTTGAATAATAATTAAATTTTTAATTCCGGCAATCTGTAGAGCCATTAAATGTTCCCTGGTTTGAGGTTGAGGGCATTTTTCATTTGCTGCAACCAACAAGAGGGCCCCATCAACAATAGCAGCTCCTGAAAGCATAGTGGCCATTAGAGACTCGTGTCCAGGTGAATCAACCAAAGATATTTTTCTTAAAGGGGTAGATGTATCATTACATTTAACACATTTTTCTTTAGTAGTTAGAAAGTTACATTTTTTACATTCATAAATTGTAAAATCAGCATAACCTAATCTAATGGTAATTCCTTTTTTTAATTCTTCAGAATGAGTATCTGTCCATTTACCAGATAATCTTTCTGTAAGGGTTGTTTTACCATGATCTACATGTCCAACTAAAGCTATATTTAATTCAGGTTGAGTCATTAAAAGTCTAGAGAAGTAGCTTATTTATAAAGTTTTAGGGAAATTCTCCTTCTTCCCCCACCAAAGATACTCACCTTTATTTTTGCGAAGTTTCTTTAACCAAATGATACCTCCAATAATTAGAGATAAACCCAAAAATAATAAAAAAAGAGGAAGAATCATGGTCTTTTATTCAAAGTAATTTCAATATTACTAACTCGAACATCTCTACCTTCTTTATTGGTAAATTCTTCGCTACTAATATTAATATCTTTAACTTCCACACTGCTATCTAGGAATCTTTTAGCAGCCACTTCTGCTACATCTACTGCTCGAGAGATAAATTTTCCTCGGGCTTTTACTACTACTTCTGGTACATTCTTAGTTGTAAATTGCATCACAACTGCGGTAACATAATTCATAAATGGTTTGTTACCAATAAACACAGAATTGTCTTCCGTCATTTTTGTCTACCTCCTTAGGTGCCTCTATTTTGCTTCTTTCTTCTTTAATCTAGTTAAATAACCAGCAATAGTATTTCTTAATTTCTTACTAGAAACGTCTGTCAATTTTCCAGTAATTTTTTTATTAGCGACAAAATCACCAGTAACTTGATCGCCATGTAGTTCTAGTATTTCTTTGGTTTTCTGTTTAATAAACGTAGTTTTTATTCTTCCCATAGTTATTATTCTGTAGAGGGTTGTTTTTATAAAGTTTTTGTTATTTTATTGAATATGTCAGTATACTAAAGAGTAACATTTATATATTAATTTAATTTTTTATACCTAATGGTTATCTTATTTGATTTATTTAATTTACCGGATGATATCTACCAGATTGTTTTTGCAACTGAACAACAACAGTTAGTTGGTCGTTTGTTGGTGAGTCACCTTAAGAACAATGGAGGAGAAATTGGGAAAACAGAGATGAGTATGTTTGCCATGAAATTACACGAAGGTGATGTTGTTATTAAAGGGAAAGGTAAATCTCCATTAGATCAAGCCACCAAGATTTCCTACAATAAAAGACAATTCTATGATCGAATATTAACGCCAATGAGAGGAATGGGTTTAATTGAATATGACCTATACAAGAAAACTTACAAATTAAGTGATAAATTTAACAAAATGATGATTAAAGTGGGTATTATTTGGTTAAAAGAATTAGAAAAGAAATGATTATTTGAACAACGTATCTTTATTCTTTAAAGCTGTGTCATAATAAGGACATTTTTTACAAAAATTATCTATTTCTTCCGGACAATCAGGAAATTGTCTTCTACATGCATCTACTTTTAATTTCTTCATAAATTAAAGAATGTTGTTGATACATATAAATGCTATATTAATGATGTATATACTTTTTGAAGGAAAAAAAGAAAAAAATTAAATTTCTTGGGGTGCTGAACCAAGATTGGCTTCTTGTTTTAGGATTTCAATCTTGTCTGTTTTTTCCCAAGTGAAATCTGGATCATCTCGACCAAAGTGACCATAGGCAGCAGTTTTCTGATAGATTGGTCTTCTTAGATTCAATGTATCAATAATTGCTTTTGGTCGGAAGTCAAATACTTTTCCAACTACTTCGGAAATTTTTTCATCTGGAATCTTTCCAGTGTCAAAAGTATTTACTAAAATACTAACTGGTTGAGCAACCCCAATAGCATACGCTACTTGTACTTCACATTTATCTGCTAAACCTGCAGCTACAATGTTCTTAGCTACATATCTAGCAAAGTAAGAAGCTGAACGATCTACTTTACTTGGGTCTTTTCCAGAGAAACATCCTCCACCATGACTACCATGCCCACCATAAGTATCAACAATTATTTTTCTTCCAGTAAGACCAGCATCTCCAACTGGACCCCCAGTTACAAATCTTCCTGTGGGGTTAACAAAGTATTTGGTGTTTTCGTCTAAATAATCCCCACAAATAGGTTTGATAATCTTTTCAATCATATCTCTCCTAATGGTTTCTAAATCAACATCTGGATGGTGTTGGGTGGAAATAACAACTGCATCAACTCTAACTGGCTTACCATTTTCATATTGAACTGTTACTTGAGATTTTCCATCTGGTCTCAAATACCAGACTTCTCCTCTTTTTCTAGAGCTAGCTAACCTCTTAGTTAATTTGTGAGCTAAAATGATTGGTAAAGGCATATATTCTGGAGTTTCATTAGTAGCATAACCAAACATTAAACCCTGGTCTCCAGCCCCTTGTTCTTCATGTAAACCTTCTCCTTCGGAAACTCCTTGGGAAATATCGGGAGATTGCTCTGAAATAGCTGCTAAAACTCCACAAGTGGAACCTTCAAAACCATATTCTGGTTTATCATAACCAATATCTACAATAGTTTTTCGAACTATTTTTTGTACGTCAACATAAGTTTTAGTAGTTACTTCTCCCGCAACTACTACAAAACCGGTTTTGTTTAAACACTCTACTGCAACTCTTGCTTGAGGGTCGTCTTTGTAAATCGCATCTAAGATTGCATCACTGATTTGGTCAGCCATTTTGTCGGGGTGTCCTTCAGTTACACTTTCAGATGTAAAAAAATATTTTCCATTAGTCATTTTTAATTTCCTCCATAAACAGGCATGTGACAGTTATCCCATCCACCTGCAACTTCTTGTTTAGTTCCATTGCCTGAATTAAAATAAATTGGGGCAGTTGTTTTTAATTTTTGATAATCCTCAGCTAGTGCTTTGCTAATTTTTCCAGCTTCCATTTGATCTTCTACTAACCCAACCACATAATCTACTCTTTGGGCAGGTCCCATTACATCTGCTAAAGATTGGTCAAAGTGACTTTTTATTTCACGCCGATTAACTATACTATTGACAATATTTCCAATTTCTTCTGTTATTTGCATATTATTTACCTCCATTCAGATAGAATGAAAAGATTTGACCCCAATATATAAACGCTCTTGACAACAATATTCCAATAGGAATATTTATATAGTATTTATATTCTTTAGACCATATGTATAAATTAAGTGAAATAAAACGATTAAGAAAAAAATTAGAGATTAATCAGAAAGAGTTAGCTGTGCGAGCAGGAGTTTCCCAAAGTTTAATTGCCAAAATTGAAGCTGGAAAGATTGAACCGACTTATTCAAAAGCCTGTGGTATTTTGGAAACATTAAAAGATTTGGAAGAACAAGAAGAAGCAAAAGCAAAAGAATTAATGAATAAGAAAGTTGTGTTTGTTAAGCCAACAGAGAAAGTTAAAGAAGTGATTAAGCTGATGAAACAAAAAGGAATTTCTCAGATCCCAGTACAAAATGAAAAAGTGGTGGTGGGTTTAATTAGTGAAAAAATAATCTTAGATAAACTAGCTGAAGGAGAAAATATTACTGGGTTAACTGCAGCCGAGATCATGGATGACTGCCCACCAATAATTTCTTTAGAAACTAAACAAAGAACAATTTTAGAGATTTTAAGAGAACATTCAATTGTGTTGGTAGCTAAAAAAGGAGAAGTAAAAGGAATAATTAGTAAAAGTGATTTGTTAGAAAATTTTTAATCTTTACTAGCTTGGAAAGCAAGAATATCTTCTGTACTTAGTTTCTTTCCTTTCTTGATTTTGTCTTTAACTTCAGCAGTTTTTTCTTTTACTTGAGCTTTAAAGCTTTTTTCTTCAACATCTTTGAAATGTTTTCCTAATTCATTTAATCTTTTTAGTTTTTCTTCCAATTCTTTCTTTACTTTTTCGTATTCAACAGTTAATTTTAGTAATTGTTCGGAGAAAGGCCTAACTTTTTCCTTTAGTTGTTTATTTTCTTTGAATAAGACATTGATCTCTTCGTGTCTCTTTTGAGATTCTTGAGCTGTTTTTTGAATCTCTTGATGTACAGTTTCAGCTTTTTGTTTATCTTCTCTTAATGATTTGGATGCTTTATTGATCTCTTTCCAAGTATTTCCAAATTTTTCAACTTCACTATATTTTTTCTTTAATTCTTTAATGGTTTTATTCATTTGTTTTTCTTTAGAAAAAGGCATGGCTTCAGTTTCTAATTTAAATTCTAAAGCATCAATTTGTTTTTTTATTTGTCCAGGATCTTCTTTTAAATCTAATTTTTGCAAAAGATCTTTCTTTTTTTGATCAACTGCTTTCTTTTGAGAAAAACCTTCTTTAACAGTTTTGTTTAATTTTTCTCTTTCTTCTTTTAACTCTTTAACTTTCTTAGTAAAATCATCTCTTTCTTTCTTAAGATTTTTAATTCGAGAATTATTAGATTTAATCTTATTGTTGGTTTCTTTAGAATCTTGAAATAATTTTTTTTTCTCAATGCTAACTCGATTGAGATTAGACTTTAATTTAGAAACATCTTTTTTCAGTTGATTGAATTCTTTTCTGGATTCATTAGTTTTTTTCATGTTTTCGTTAATAGTCTAAAAATAAAAAAAAGACATAAAAAAATAAAAAAACCCTAAAGTCAGTTTTAGGATTTTTAATCTTGCCTAAATTGGCAAGAAATAAAAAAACTTAACCAAATAATGCGCCTAATCCGGCAGCAGCGGCTTCTTCAGTTTTTTTATCATCTTCTTTTTTCTCTTCTTTCTTTTCTTCTTTAGCTTCTTCGGCAGGAGCAGCAGCAGTTGGAGCAGCAGCGACGGGGGCTACAGCAGCCTTTTTAACAGCTTCCTCAATATTAACTCCTTCTAAAGCAGTGACTAAAGCTTTAACTCTGGCTTCTTCAACTGTGACACCAGCAGCCTCAACCACTTTTTTAACATTATCTTCGTTAATATCTTTTCCTGCTTTGTGAAGCAACATAGCAGCATAGACGTATTCCATTTTTTTGACCTCCATTGAAATTTGAGTATTAGTTTTCTTCTCTTAAAGTTCCTTGTTTCTTTAATTTTTCAAATAAGTTTTCTCCAGCTTCAACATTAGCATCTTTCTTTGGTTTTTCTGCTTCCGCTTTAGTTTTTTCTTCTTGAACTAAGTCGCTTGCTGAAGGAACTTCTTGAATAGCTGGTTTCTCTTCAACTATTTCTGATTTGTTTTCTGGTTCTTCTTTAGCAAATTGTTTTTTAGTAGCTTCAATAATATCTAAAGCAGCATCTTTTTGAGCTTCTGGAGTAGGATTTGGTTCTGAGGTTGGTTCTGGTTCAGGTCCAACCTCTTCTTGTTTTTCTTCCTCAACTGGTTTTTCTTCAACCGGTTCTTCTGCTGGAGATTCTTCTTTCTTTTCTTCTTCAGCAGGTTCAGTAGTAGGTTCTTCTGTAGGTGTTTCCTCAGGTTTAGATTCTTCAGCAGGAGCTTCTTCTTTAGGCTCTTCTTTTGGTTCTTCAGGTTTAGATTCTTCTGCAGGAGCTTCTTCTTTAGGCTCTTCTTTTGGTTCTTCAGGTTGAGCTTCCTCTTCAGGTTTGGCTTCTTCCTCTTGAACAGGTTCTTCTGCTGGAGCTTCTTCTTTCTTTTCTTCTTTAACTGGTTCTTCTGCAGGTTTATCTTCTGATTTTGATTCTTCTTTAGGTTTGGCTTCAGTCGAAGCTTCAATCTTAGCAGTCTCTTTCAAACTCAAAGCTTGCTGTTCAGTTTTAGCTAAAATCTCTTCTGTAGTTTCATCAGTTAAGATGTCTTGATCTAAAGCCAAATTACGTGAATCTTGAGCTGCTTTCTGTAATAATAATTCAATGTTATCTTTAGTTGGGTAACCAACTTCCATAGCTAAGTTGAATGCTTCTTGGAAGGCCACTCCAATGTTGTTTAAGTAAGCTTCTTCATCAACATGTAAGTCTTTACCAGCGAAAACAATTTTATCTTCCCAAGCAGCAACTAAATCTAGGCCAATTTCCATTGGTTGAATGTCTAATCTTTTTAACATGCTAGCTAATTCTCCAGAAATAGTATCTCCTTCTTTAGCGACAACTGCATCGTCGGTGATTTTTAATTTTCCACCATCAACTTTGGTTTTAATACCTACTGCAGCTAATTCAGAAATAATTGGTCCTGGAGCAAAATTAGTTGGTCCAGCTGGAACAACAATATCTTTTGGAGCTTCTTGTCCAGCTTTAGCAGGAGCTGAAGATTTGTTTTTTTCCAAAATTTTGTATAAAATAAAAGGATTTTCTTTAGATAATAAGACTGCAGGCATACCTTTGATTTTTTCAATCAGAGCATCAATGTTTTCTTTTTGTGAATTTTTTAAAGCTAATTGTAATAATCTTCTTCGAGCCATTACAATCAAAACATCTTTTTTTAGTAATTGTGCCCGCATGTTTTGTAGCTGTTGGGCAGGTAAATTCTGCATATTAACAATTGCAATAACAGGATAGTCTTTGATCTGTTGAGTTAACTTTTCTACCAATTTTTTCTTTTTATCAGAGACCATTTTATATCTTAACTGGTTTACCCATTGTTAATTTTAATTGAACATTCTTGATGTTTTGTTTTTCTTGAGGTACATTTTTAATTGTGGAATTATAAACAGCCACAGCATTTTCTGCAATGTGATCATCACTTTGATCTTCTTTACCAATCATACATTGTAAATTGGTTGCTTTGTTATTAGATAATCTAACAGTGGCTTGTAATTTTTTAATTAAAGGTTCTAAATTAGCATTTGGTGGAACTACACAACCTAGTTTTGGATTGGGCATTTTTCCTTTTGTACCTAATACCTTACCAAAGTTTTGAGCTACTTTAGCCATTAAATTTGCTTGAGCAATAAAATAATCATATTCTTGGGCTAATTTCTTAATAGCTTTAGGATCTGCGTATTTTGGAAAATCAGCTTCAGTAATAACCAAATCACAAACTTGTTTAGCTTGATCTTTTAATTCTGGACCAGAAAAGATAGCTATTTTTGGTTTTTTTGGTTTAGGATGAGGTAAAGTAACAAAGAAATCAACATTTTCAGATTTTGGATTAATACCTTTAAGATTAATAATTAAGTCATAAGATTGAGAGAATTTTCTTTTGGTCCCTTTCTTTAGTTCTTTTATTGCTTTCTCGACTTGTTGTTTATTCATATTTACCTCCTACACAAGGTAGTTGACGGTTTTATGTTAAGATTTAAGGTTATTTATAAAGTTTTGGGTGGTGAATGAATAACAACCCTAAAATTAATCTTCGTCTCTGCCTTTGCCTGCTTTAATGTCTTTCACGGTTTTTTTGAAGGCGTCGATTTGTTTCTTAGAAAGGGATTTGTACATTAAGTAAGATTGTCTGATGTTTCTTAAGAATCTTGATTTTTCATAGGTTTTCTTGGGAATGTTAAGAAAATCGTATTTTTTAGCAGTAACTTCTTCGGCAAAGATTTGTTTCATATGGCATTTAATGCAAATTGGGAATTCACGATGACGAACAACAACCCAATCTTGATGACAGATTTTACATTTCTGTTTAAATTTTAAATAAGCCATATTTATTAGAATGTGGGGTCTTATATAAGGTTATGGGTGATTAGTAGTAAAAATCTAGTAAAAACTTCAATAAGATTTAAAAACGCTCAAAAAATGATATCTTGAAAAGAGGGATAGAATGAAAATATTGACTAATTTAATTAGATTTGCTGAAAAGTCGAAAGGTTTGCAGACTAAAGATAAGATTAAACTACTCCTCTTTCTAAAGAAAGTTAAACCAAATACTGAAATTTTGTTAAAAGTTGGTCCTAAAAATCTAGGAGAGAAATATCTTTTAGAAAAATTGTTGAAACAAAATAAAGTTTTGTTTTCTGTAAGTAATCCCAAGAGTTATGAAGAAGTTAAAAAAATCAAAGGAGATAAAGTAATGTGGGAGATAAAAGGGACATATTATAGTTATGATATTTTTAGAAGTAAGAAAGATAAGGAAAAATTTAGGCATTATTTAGATTTATTAGATAAAGGTAAATACAATCAAGGAGATAAGATTGCAGGGGAACATTATGGTTATCCAAAATGTTGTTTAACTCGTTTTGTTAAAGAAAAAAGTACAACTTTTTTGAAGAAAAATTACACTTACTGGGAATACTATAAGAAATTAAGAGATATGGATCTTAAGTTTCCATTTTTATCTCATTTACCACATTCTTTAGATTGTAAAGAAAGTAATAAACTAAATAAAAAATATGAAGAAATAATAAAGAGAACTAGTAAGAAAATTTACAAGGAATTTTCTAGTAAAGGAAAATACAAAGGTAGTTTAATTATTGGTGGAATCTCAGATGTAGAAATCAAAGGTAAAAGTATCTGGCCTAAAAAAGCAGGTTATGAATATGAGTTAATTTACAAAAAACCCTTTCGCAGACATTATTATTTAATTAGTTTTTTGAGTAAGAAAAAATATAGAAAAGGGCAAGTTTTGAAAGGAATTGTAACTTTGCAATATGATTATGCAACTGTTAAGATTATAAAAGAAAAAAACAAAGTTATTTCTGGTTTACATCATGAAAGAAAATTACCTTTGTTAGGTGAAGTTACGATTGGTTGAATTGTCTACATAATGCTTCTACATCTGTTTTAATTCTTTCTTTTAATTCAGAATTGTCTGGGTTTTTGATTACTCTGGCCATCCATTCCCCAACTACTTTCATTTCTGATTCTTTCATCCCCATCGTGGTCATGATAGGAGTACCAATTCTAACTCCAGAAGGTTTGAAAGGGGTAGAAGGATCAAAAGGAACTGTGTTGCAATTGGTCACTATTCCTGCTTGTTCTAAAGCAACTGCGACTGGTTTTCCCAAACCAATGCCGAAAGGTCTTAAGTCAATTAAGATTAAATGGTTATCCGTTCCGTTGGTTACTAGTTTGATATTGTTTTCCATTAATGTTTCTGCTAGTTGTTTGGCGTTTTTGATAATTTGTTTTGCGTAATCTTGAAATTGAGGTTGTAGTGCTTCTCCAAAAGCAACTGCTTTAGCAGCAATGATGTTTTGGTGTGGTCCTCCTTGTAAACCAGGGAAAACAGCTCGGTCGATTTTACCAGCTAAATTTTGATCTTTTTTGATTTGTTTTTCTTCTAAACCTTCAATTTGGGCTAATCTGTCTTGTTGTTTAGACATAATCATTGCTCCTCTTGGACCCCTTAATGTTTTGTGAGTAGTAGTCATTACTACATCAGTAAATGGAAAAGGAGAAATGTGGGCATTACCTGCAATTAATCCAGCAATATGTGAAATATCGGCCATCGAATAAGCTCCAACTTCTTCGGCAATCTCGTGGAATTGTTTGAAATCAATAGTTCTTGGATATGCAGTTGCTCCGCTGACTAAGATTTGTGGTTTTTCTTGTAAAGCTATTTTTCTGATTTCCCCCATATCTAATAATTCAGTTTCTTGATTAACCCCATATTGAACTGCTTGGAAATATCTAGAGGTAGCACTAACTTTATGGCCATGAGTTAAATGTCCACCCATATCTAAACGCATCCCCATGATTTTTTCTTGCGGTTTTAGTAAAGCATGGTAGATAGCTAAGTTAGCCGGACTACCGGAATAAGGTTGAACATTAACATGTTCGGCATTGAATAATTGTTTAGCTCTGGCAATAGCTAGTTCTTCGATAGAATCAACATGATCATTACCTTGATAATATCTTTTTCTTGGATAACCTTCTGCATATTTGTTAGTTAATAAACTGCCAGAAACCATTCTAACTGCTAAACTAACATAATTTTCTGAAGGAATCAGGTTGAGGGTGGTTTTTTGTCTGATTCTTTCTGCTTCTAGGTGTTGGTAAACTTCAGGATCTAGTTTATTTATCATTTTTCCTCCGGTAAATTACAAATTCAAATTCTTCAAAGTCTTTTGTTTGTTCTATCTCCCATTCTTCTTTATTGAATTCTGGAAAGTAAGTATCTCCTTGGTATTCTTTTTTGATGTAGGAGAGGTACATTTTATTGGCGTAAGGAAGAAATTGTTGATAGATTGTTGAACCACCAATGATGAATAAATCTTGATTAAACGTTTTGGCTTTTTTTATGCTATCTTCAATATTATTGCAAATGATGAGATTTTCTGTTGGTGGCATTGAACGACTAAGAACCAGATTATTTCTATTAGGTAATGGCCTGCCAATTGATTCGTAAGTTTTCCTACCCATTAAAATGGTTTTTCCGGAAGTTAATTCTTTGAAGTTTTTTAGATCTTCAGGAATGTGCCAAGGAAGAGCATTATCTTTACCGATTACTCTTGAGTTGGTCATTCCAGCAATTAATATGATATTCATTTTAAACAGCAATCTCAAATTTTATTGATTTGTGGGGTTCATAATTTTCAATTTTAGAATCTGTATATTTCCAATCAAAAATGGAAGTAAAGTTTTCTGTTTCTAATTTGGGTAAATCCCTAGTTTCTCTTTTTAATTGTTCTTGTAAACCTTCTAAGTGATTCACATAAATGTGGGTATCAGCCAAGAAACCAACTAGTTTGCCTTCTTCAAAACCAGATTCTTTTGCTAGAAGATGAAGTAGAAGAGCATAACTAGCAATGTTAAATGGTAAGCCCAATGCTGTATCTACAGAACGTTGATTCCACAACAAGTTTAATTTGTTATTAGTTACAGTTACTTGGAAACTATAATGACAGGGAGGTAATGCCATACGATGGAAATCTACTGGATTCCAAGCAGAAACAATCATTCTTCGGTCTTGTGGATTGTTTTTTAACATATGAACTAATTTTTTTAATTGATCAATCCCTTGTCCTTCTGGTTGTTGGTCTGAAGAAGTGTAATTTGCTCCAAAATTTCTCCATTGCCAGCCATAAATTGGACCCAATTCTGATTCTTCCAACATACGCTTTTTTGTTTCTACATCATGAGCATAAGTTACTTTATCTGGAGAACACCACTCGTCCCAAATGTGGTTGTTTCTTTCTTGTAACCATTTTTTATCAGTAATTCCTTTGATGAAGAATTCTAATTCAGAAGCAACTAGTCGGAAAGGAACCCTTTTAGTTGTTAACAAAGGAAAACCTTTTGACATGTCATGTTCAAACATGGCTCCTGCCACGGCAATAGTATCTACGCCAGTACGGTTTGGTTTATGGTCCCCTTGTTCTAGAATTTTTTTAACAATGTTATGATAAGCTTGCATACTAAATCACCCAGACAGAGGTAATGATAATAGTTTAAATAAATTGTTGTGTTTGAGTTGATGGAATAAAGATAAACTATTTTGGAGAACCACAATTCTTATTAATCCAATCTCAAAAATAAAAAATATGAGTAAATACAAAGTAGGAATTTTTGATCATAGTGGAGTGCTAAGTGATGATCGAAAACCAGTTCATGCATCAAATGTGGTTTTGTTAGAAAGATATTGTCCTGGCGTAAAGAACCCAAGTTTTGATGACTGGTTAAAAATGTCACATGCTTCAGCTGGGGAATTTATTCAAAGTCAAGGTGGTAAAGCACCACTAGAAGAAATCAATAGAGAATATGAGAATGTGTATAGAGCGATTACTTCTCGAGCAGATAGCCCTATTTTACCAACAATGTACCCACAAGTACCTGGTGTGTTAGATCAATTAAGAATTAGAGGAATGAAAACTGCAATCGTGAGTAGTCATCCTAAAAGTAGTTTATTTGAAGAATTAGAAAGATATGGAATTAAAGATAAATTTGATTTGATTTCTGGAGATCCTGCTCCCAAAGATGGTCGTTTGATAGAAATATGTGATTCATTGAAAGTGGGTGTGAAAGATGCTTTTTTTGTAGAAGATACAATTTATGGATTACAAGCAGCTGAACGTATTGGAATGGATGGTTTTGGAGTAACAACTGGATATCATTCTCGTGACAGGTTGGAAGCTGAGAAGCAAGTAAAAGTAGTTGATTCTTTAACAGAATTATTATTGGTAGTATAGTTTCAGTAATTTTTTATATTGGTGTATGAGGGTTAAGTTATGCAGAAAACTCTGGATTATCTTTATGGGTTGGAGAGGTTTGGAATTAAATTAGGTTTGGAAGTAGTTGGTGAGTTGTTAAGATTATTGGGTAATCCACAAGAGAAATTTAAATCAATTCATATTGCAGGAACTAATGGAAAAGGAAGTACGGCTAATTTTATTTATTCTGTTTTGAAAGAAGCTAGATATAAAGTGGGAATATATACTAGTCCCCATTTAGTTAAGTTTAATGAAAGGATTAATGTTGGTGGGGAGGAAATTACTGATTCTGAATTAGTGGAGTTAACTAAGAAAATAAAAATGGTTGTGGAAGAGAATGATTTATCCCCTACTTTCTTTGAGTTTACTACTGCATTAATGTTCCTTTATTTTGCGGAAAAGAAAGTTGATTATGCGATTATTGAAACAGGAATGGGTGGTCGTTTAGATGCTACTAATGTTTTACATCCTTTGGTTAGTGTAATTACCAATATTTCTTTAGACCATACCAAATATTTGGGAGAGAGTAAATTAGAAATTGCCCAAGAGAAGGTGGCTATTGTTAAAGAGAATGGAATTTTGGTTACTTCTGAGGAAGATTATTTGGTTTTGGAATTGTTTGAAAAAGTTTGTAAAGAAAAGAAAGCAGAATTAATTGTTTTGGATAATGTTAGTGATATTGAAATAAAGATGTTTGGAAAACATCAAAAGAAAAATGCTGCTTTGGCTAAAAAAGTAATTGAAGTTTCTGGGATTAAAGTTAATGAGAGTGATTTGAGAAAAGGTTTGTTGAAAGCAAAATGGCCTGGTCGGTTACAAGTAGTTAACGAGAAACCTTTTGTTATTTTAGAAGGGGCCCATAATGTTGAAGGGATGAAAAAACTAAGAGAATTTCTTGCTGAATATTTAGTAGAGACTAAATTTGAGAAAAAAATATTGGTGTTGGGAATTGCTAAAGATAAAGAGATTAAAAAGTTGGTTGATTTGATTGTGCCTTTTTTTGATGAAATTATTTTAACTAAAGGGAATTTTAAACCAGCAGAGTTGGAAGTGATTGAGAAAGAAATTTCCAAAGAAGTTATTAAAATTGAAGATCCTAAAAAGGCAGTGGAAACAGCAATTAGTTTAGTTGAGGAGAAAGGTTTTGTTTTGGTTACTGGTTCATTGTATTTAGTTGGGGATGTTTTAAAATATATTCCGGACTTTAGTAATTTATTTAAAAAAATTAAATAGTGGATGATTATGAAAATTAAAAAATTATTTACGAAAAAAAGAATTATTTTTATGTTATTATTTTTTGTTTTGGTGTTAGTGGGAAAGAAAATTAACTTTTCCCCTTTAGTCGGAGCAGAGAGCCAGTTTTTTACAATGTTTCAATTTTTTGGACCAATTGCCGGAAGTTTCTTAGGTCCGGTGTTTGGGATTATTGTTGTGTTTTTTTCACAGTTGGTTGATTTTTTTATTGTAGGAAAAGAAGCAAGTTGGATTAATTTATTAAGAATGATGCCAATGTTGTTGGCAGCATATTATTTTGGAAGTAAGAAACAAACTTTAAGAGTATTAGTACCAATTGCTTGTATGATCTTGTTTGTAGTTCATCCAGTTGGACAACAAGCATGGTTTTATTCTTTGTTGTGGTTAGTTCCTATTTTAGGAGTAGTATTACCAAAGAAATTTCCAGGGAAATTGTTGTTTAGAAGTTTTGGGGCAACATTTACAGCTCACGCAGTAGGAACTGCTTTGTGGATTTATACTGTACCTTCTACACCGCAAATGTGGGCAGGACTATTACCAATAACTGCTTATGAAAGATTCTTATTTGGTTTAGGAATTGCTGGCTCGTATGTGGTAGTTAATACCATGTTAAATTATGTTTTGGATAAATGGAAATTTAATGTTCCAAATAATGTGTTGTTTTTGAATAGAAAGTATAGTTTGATGCAACTGGCAAAGATCTGGAAATGATTATTTCTCTAATTTTTTTTCTAATCCTTGTGTTTTAGGTTCGGGTTTGGGCAAACCACTGATGTATTTCCCACCATATTGATCAATGTATTTTCTTTCTTCATCAAAATTTTGTTCTAGCTCTTCATTACAGAAAAAATATTTTTTGCTCATTTTAATATTTGGTATTTAAACTAATTTTTAAACTTTGTTAAATACAGCCTTGGGGGTGATAATCAACCTTGAATTGGTTCCTCATTAAAATAGTGTAAGCCACATACAAGCACATGCCCAAATAAGCCCCACAGATTACTACTTCTTCACCAGGTTTAAACATTTCGGGAAGACCATGAAAATTCTTTTGATTTCTTGGGATTTGGACACATTGTTGAGGTCGTTCTTCCAAAAGTTGGTCAATGGTTGTCAATGCTTTAGTAGCGTCTTTCCTACCAGTAGCACTTAGTGTGTTTTGGCCAAAGATTACGGATTCACGATGAATTACTAAATAACGCATTTTCAATATAACCCATCAGAACTCTTTATTATCACCAAAAGAAAGGATTATTTAAAAAAGTTTTTGAATTACAACCCAAACCAACCTCGAATCATGGGATAGAATAAGTTCAATAATAAGACAAGTAAGAAGAATAAAGAGATCTTACGATACCATTTTTCTCCGGATTTCCTGCCTCTTGATTTATGTAAGAAGACTTGTAACATTCTTCCCCCATCTACAATGGGCAAAGGTAATAGGTTGAATAAACCAATTCCTAAACTTAGTAAGAATAACCATCTAAAAAAGCCAGCGAACCAATCAACTAAAACATAAACAACTTTCCAAGCACCTTGGTCATATTTAGCTTTAACTTTGAATTCATTTTTGATTGTTTTGATTCCCATATAAGGTTTACTTTTATCAGTGGGATTAGTAGCTAAAATGACAGCATAATTTTTATTCTTAGTGGAAACAGTTATTTCTTCCCCTGGTGCTCGACAATTTAATTTTTCACTAAATTTGTAAAAATCAGTAGTGGTTTTCCCATCAATTCCCGTAATTAAGGCATTGGGGGGAATTCCAGCTTTAGCAGCAGGATAAGTTTGATCATGATATTCAGCAAAACTAAATCCAGTTGGTTCGACCATGGTTTGTTGTAAAGGCACAAAAGCAAAATTAAGTAATAATAAAGCAACAATTGCTAATAAGATATTAGAGAAAGAACCAGCAGCTAAAACAGAATATTGTTTGATATCTGATTGTCGGCGTAAGTTCTTTTCTTCAGGTTCAACAAAAGCACCAATAATTGGTCCTAAGAAAACTAAACCAGTGTTATTAACTTTAATTTTATGAGCTCGAGCAACAACTCCATGGGAAAATTCGTGAACTAGGGCGATAACAAAGATTGCAATGATCCAATACCAAAAAGGTAATACTCCCATTCCAGGAACATTAATTCCAGGTAAAACTAAAGAAACTCCAGAAGTTGTAGAAGGAGTAATAATTAAATCAACGAGGTTTTTTACTAAAACAACAGAGATTACTGCTAAACCAACATAACCTGCTCCAACTCCCACATAACCCAATAAAATTGTAGACTGACGATATTTTTGAGCAATTTTCTCAATAAATTTTAAACCAAATTTCATTCGGTAAAGAAATATTATTTTGGCTTGAACATCAATAGATTTTCTTTTAATAATCAGAAAAACAATAACAATTAGATAGAAGAATAAAATATATTTATACTTTAAAATAAATGAGATTATTGGTTCAATCATCTATACACCTGGAAAGTCTACTTCTTTCTCTTAGGGCGTAATTTTTTAGAACTGCACTTACGACAGCTAATTTTGTTTTGACTAACCTTCAGAGAAGGGGCCCTAATCTTTGATTTACATTTCTTACAAACAAAAATATTTTTTGTTTTACGTACTTGCGCTTCTGGGAATTTAACCATTTTTAATTTTTAACCTGTTTCATTAATTTTTGGCCCATTAGAGTCCAATATAACACTGTACATCCCTCAGTGACCTCTGCTTTTAAATCTTCCGGAATTTCCATGTCAAAAGTCTCATATGTTTCAGAATCCATTACGTTGGCCATGTTGCCAGAAATAGATAAAACTTGAGCGTTTTTCTTTTCAACAATCGGAACTTCAACTTTATCATGACCAGGCATGACTGTGTTTCTTTTTTTACCATCAATTAAACCAACTGCCATTAAATTAACTTTGGCATGGCCATGTTTCCCAGGTCGGGAAGTTTGCATACTTGTGATTTTGCATGGAGCACCATCAATAATCAATGTGTCTCCTTTTTTTAAGGAACCAATACTTGCTAATTTTTTTTCATACATGTGGACCACCTTATGATTTTACAGCTAAACGAACATCTTTATCGGTAATTGTTTTCCGACCTGCATGTTCAGCATATTTTTTGGCTTCTTTCGCAACTTCTAATGCTTTCTTTTCTAAAATTTCAGCTAATTTTTCTTTAGCGGAATGAGATACTCTTAATCCTCCGGCTTGACGAAGTAAAGTATCCATAGCGTTACGAGATAAAACACCCATGTTTTTAATAAAATTAGGTTTTTTATTTAAAGGTTTCTAAAACTGCTTGAAAGAAAGATTGTTTTCTTGGTCTTTTTCTAATGATTTTGTTTAGTTCTTGTTCAATTTGTTTTTGGTTTGGAAATTGGCTTTCTGCTTGTCTAAATTGTTTAGTGTGAAAATAATTTCTTCCGGCTTTGTATTGGAATTTCTGTTTTTTATGGAGGAGTTCATGATAAATTAAATAATCTAATATTTCTGGTTTAACTTCTTTAAATAAAGTAGAAACTGTGATTGTATCATTATGGAAATTATAACAAGCTAGTTTTCTTCTGGAATCTGTTCCCCAAACAAGATTGGGTTGATCAATAAGATTATAAAATTGATTTTGGTTAACGCGGTGAAATGATGCTTCTAAAATTGGATCAGTTTTTGTTTTGGGAGTGATGGAAGGGATTTTTTTAACAAAGTTATTGTACAGTTCAATGTTGAAAGTAGTGTTTTTAGCTGGGTATCTGAATCGCTTAGCAAACATTTTAACAAGTAATGTTTGAATTAGGCCTTTTTGGATTTCTTCGTCAATTTCTTGCCACTTGTAATTCATATTTACTTGCAAGGTATTGTATTGTAATTTAATATTGCCATTAAAATCCCCTAGTTTTTTATTATATTTTAGAATTGTTTTGTAAGTTAGTTGTTTGGTAGGGAAAAGTTCTTGGAATGATTGTTGGATTAGGTTCATTCTAACTCAAATCTTAATATTCCAGCAAGACCACCCATATCTTTTAATTGTTGGCCTTCTCTTGTTTCGGTAGAAATTAATTTTAGGTCTGCCCCCGTAGTTTGGGCTAGTTCTTCTAGTTCTTGAATTTTCTGATCAGAATTGATTTCTGAAACTAATAATGTTTCTACTGCTCCCATCTCTAAGGCTTTTTTAATCTCTGCTTCTCCATAAGTTACCTTACCTGGTTTTTTAGCTAACAAATCAAAGAACTTCTTCATCAGGTTTTTTTCTTGAGTAACTTCTTCTTGGGCAAGTAAATCTTCAGATTTATCAAGTAATTCTTGTAAACCAAAATCTCCAGTATAACTTAAATCTTTGTTACCAATAATTTTTTTCTTGATATCTCCAGTCAAATAGTCTTTTTCCATGAAACTAGCAATTGTGGTTCCAGGACCACCAATAATAATTCCTTTCAAATCATTTCCCAAAGGAAGGAATTGTTCTTTCATAAATTCAGCAATTTTTTTAAAATGATCTTTGTAAGCTCCTTCTCTGATTCGGGCGAATCTTTGAGAAGATTGACCTCCAGCTCTAGTTTTTCCAGGAACTTCAGAATGAGTTTTCTTTAGTGGGACGATGGTTTTTCCCTTTAACAAAGCCAAGTTAGCATCTCTTCGGTCCATAACCACTAGCCCATAAACTTCTTTTTCTACAATCATCTCTTCTAGGATATCAGTAACAAAGAATTTATCACAACGGTAGATTCTGGTCTTCAATGGTAAAGGTGGTTCAACACTAAACACTTGTAAATCTTGTTTGCCTTCTTTCGCAGCCACATTACCTGCAAAAGCAGCTAATCCGTTTGGAGGTGTTTTTTCTATTCCTCGCAAATGTTGAATCATTCTTTCTAATGCATTTTGGACGTTCTTCCGAGTAGAAGCAGATTTGATGTTAGAAGCAGTTCCTTGCTCCTGTGCTAAATGTTGTATAATCTTAGTTAAATCATAACCTTGAGGAACATAAACTGTTACAAATTCGGTATGGGTAGCTTTATGACTAGCTAAATCAGCAATAAAACGTTTCAATTTTAACTTTTCAGATAAAGGTAAGCTCATTTTAAGCTATAATTAAATGTGGTTTATAATTGTTTTGTGAATAATTGTTTGGCTGTTCGGGAAGTGGCTTGAATTGCCTGAAAGATAATGGAATTAATTTCTTTTATTTGGGAATTGGGTTGGAGTTCATCCAAGTATAATTTTTTATTTGTTTCTAATTGTAAAACATGAATGTTGTTTTTTGGATTGTGATATTTTTGAGTGATGTATCCACCTTGATAAGGTTTGTCGATAGCCACAGAATTTGTTTTTTTTAAATTTTCAGAGAAAACAGAAATTAATTTGGTGTGGGCAGAAGTTTGGTTTAAAGTTCCAATGACAAAATCTGCTCTTTCTTTTCCAGCATCAGGAGTATTTTGTAATCCAATTGGAAACATAGAATGGCAATCAAATAATAATGCATAGCCTAGTTGTTGTTTCATCTCTTTTATTGCTTGTTCTAATTGTTGATGGTAGTGATGATAGTGTTGAAGTAATTCTTGTTTTTCTTCTTCATAAAATTCTTCTTTTAGAATTGGTTCTCCAGTTAAAGAATCTAAATGAAAAGGGTCTGTTTGAAGGTGTTTTGGTTTGGTTGGATCTGGAATTATATTTCTACCAACATTAATAACATAAGGGTTGAGATTGAAATTAATTTTAATACCTTGTTCAAAATTATAAAGTTGATTTGTGAATAAATCAGTGCCAATTAAGATCGATTGGTTGAGATTTAATTTTTCTTTTATTTTTGTAGGAACTAACAAACCAGAATGGGGGATGGAAATAATGAATTCATTTGAAAATAATTTGGTTTCAATTATTTGATGTTCTTTTGTTTCGTTGGTGAGAAGGTGGATGGTTTTCATTAGAGCAAATCACTTTTTGAATCTTCAATTATTTCTTGATATAATTTATCTTGTAAGTTAATTTTTTCTTCACCTAACTTTTTAGATATAGCTAAATTAAGTTGTCGATATTCTTTATTGGAATAATGTTTTTTTTCCTGGATGTGTTTAATAGAACCTAAGACTGATTGACAAAACTTACACCCCCACAAGAAAGGTCGAATAAAACCAGCTAATCCCCAATCAGCAATTAAATCTGCATCTTGTAAAATTTTTAATTCATAAGTTTTATTTTCCATGGTTCGATGATCATGGTGTTTGACTAGATAACTAACTTCTTCAATAAATTCTTCTGAGTGTCCTAGTTTTTTTAATATTTTTTGGGCAATCTTAACTCCTAACTGAGCATGTTTACGCCATTCTTTGACAGATTTATCTCCCAGAAATTGACCAAAAACTTTCTGATCATTTAATTTAGTTTTACCTATGTCATGTACTAACGCGGCTACTAAAATTTGTTCTTTTTGACATTTCTTTTTGCTGAGTTTAATTAATTTCTTAGCAGTTTCATAAACATGAAGAGAGAAATAAGTTTCGTCAAATGGGCCATGATAGAAATGGTTAGTTTGGTTAAATTTCTTTTTGACTATTTGATAGATTTGTTTATAATCTGGTTTTTTATCTATTTGGTTCATAAATAAATTGTTTCTTAATTGAATATAAAAAGATTTGCTAATGAATCAAATCAATTTCTTAATTTGTTTAACTACTTCAGTTTTGTTTATTCTTTTACTGGTGTCAATAGCTAATAATTTGTGTTTCTTTTTCTTAGCTTCTTCTAAACAAATATCAAAGATTTCACATTGTAGGTTCTCCATGACTTTTTTACGAGAGTATTTTCTTTTTAGTAATCGTTGTTCTAGTTTTTTGAGATTAGAACACTTAATAATAAGACAAAGATCAACATAACGTTTTGGAAAGTGATGAATTAAATGAGAAGCAATAATTAATCCAGATGTTTTGTTTTTCTTTTTTTCTTTGATTAATTTAATTATGTCTTGATTCATTTTTTTAACATCAACTACATAACATTGCTTCTTGCGATCATACTTTTCAGAAGCTTTTTTTACAATAGGTTTTATATCTAGAAATTCAAATTTTAATTTTTTACTTAACCATTGAGATAAAGTCTTTTTTCCAGCAGCTGGAGTTCCACTAACAATAATGACTTTCATAATCTAAAAAGAATTCATTTCTTTTTTAATTTTTTCATCAATTTTTTCTTTTTTTCTCTGATATGTTTATGGTGTTTGTAAGATAATTTAGTAACAAAATGTTTACCAATAATTCCATCAATAATCAGAATCAAAATAAATAAACCTAAACCATACCCTGCCAACATCAACAAGTCTTGATAAATTACTTGGATGGAGCTACCAAAAATGAATACTTCTCGAAGTAATTTTTCAGCCAAAACAAAAGGATTGTAGTGAATTACTTTTCTCACTACTGCCGTCATGTTTTCTAAAGGTAAGATAACTCCAGAAACAAACAAGAGTAAACTACCAACTGAAATAGAAGCCAGAGTTCCTGAATCTTCTGAATTAAACAAGTAACCAATTAAAATTCCAATTAAAGTAAATGTGGAAGAGGCTAAAAAGAGAATCAAAGTAGTTAAAGGTAATTTATCATAAATGTCTCCTAAGAAAACTAGAGAAACACCCAAAATAATAACTACTTGGATTAAAATAAGTAAAACATTAGTTAAGTAAGTAGAAAAAATAAAAGTAATTTTTCTTACTGGCATCATGAAGTTTCGGAAATATGCAGGACTATGTTTTTCCATCATTACTAACGTAGTTCCAAGTAAAATAGAGACAAACATAACGACCATAATAATTAAACTAGGGAACATATATCCCAAGTAGGTTTTTTCAGTAGTGATTTTTTTAATGTTGGTTTTAATTGGAGCAGTGATAGTTGAAGCACTAGTGACTTTTTGACTAGCTAAATCCTTTTGAATTTCATCCAAAGTTTTCTTAATCGCATCTAAAGAAGTAACACTGGCCTTAACTGAAGAAGCTAAAGAATTCAATTTGGTTCCAGAAGCAGAAACTTTGCTAGAAGCAGTAGTTAATTTTTTCTTAATCTCACCCATATCTGATTGTAATCCAGAAACCATGGTAGAAACTTCTGCTAAACTACTAGTAGTATTGTTAGTACCTTCTAAAAGGTTTACTAGTTGGGTTAATTCTGCTTTAGCATCACTGACTTGATCATTGATTTCTGATTTTTCTGAGCTATTCAGATTAGAAGAATCAACTGCAGATTCAACTGAATTTAATTTAGTCTTAACATCAGCAGTTTTAGTGTTAGCTGCTTTCTTAAAATTATCTAATGAAGTAGTATCATAAGTTTTAGCAGCAGGGGCTTTAAGATCTAATTTAGTGAGGTCTGCTTTAATTGCTTCTGATTCTTTAGCAGCTTGTTGATTTTTGGCTTTAGTTGATTCTATTTGGGTAACTTCTTTTTTGATTTTACCTTCAGTAGTTGTAATTTTATTTAAAATACCGGAAATTAATTCCTTAGAAACTTCTTCTGATTTAAGATTAAATTTAGTATTGAGAACGTTGGTTACCATGTAAACTAAATTGATTTTGGTCTGATCAATATGAAAAGTGATCTCTTTTTGTTTATTATCTTTAATTTGAAAGTCTTTGGGTAAGACAACACAAGTGTGAGTAAATCCTAGTTTAATATCTCCAATACAATCTAATGAATTATCATATTTAATTATTTTATATTGTTCTTCTTGCAATGAACTAACAAATGAATTTACATCTTTATTAAAGTCAGGAGCATAAACCCCAATATTTAGGCCTGTTTGGGAAGTATTATAGGATAAACCAATCAAAAGAATAAATAGTAACGGAGAAAGAATAATGATTAGGGCTGAACTCTTAGAACGAATCAATAATTTGAGATTCTTTTTAACTAAATAATAGATATTTCTCATTGAGTACCTCTTTTTTTTAATTTGGTTTAGTTTTGTTTGATTATATTCTCAAACACTTCTTCCAAGGACACTTCTTTGTCCATCCTTTGATAAGGTTTTTTAACCTCTTTAACTGTGCCTTGAGCAACAATCTTGCCTTTTTTTAGCAAGATGACTTGGTTGCAAATTTTTTCAATATCATGTAAATGGTGGGAAGCAATAACAACTGTAATTCCTTGTCTGTTAGCATGATCAATTAAATGCAAGATTTCTTTTTGTAAAATTGGATCTAAATTAGCAGTTGGTTCGTCCAATAATAACAATTTGGGATTGTGAATTAAGGAACAAGACAAATCTAATCTTTTTTGCATTCCGACAGAAAGATGTTCAGATAATTTATTTTCAAATTCAATAAGTTCTGTGAATTCTAATAAATTTTTGATATTTTTCTTTAGGATTTTAGTTTTAACACCATATAATTTACCAAAATGATATAGGTTTTCTTTAATAGTTAATTTGGGATAGAATGAAGATACTTGAGCTGCAAAACCAAATTTTCTCTTAACTTCTTTTTGATTCTTGTGGACATGCTTTCTTTTTTTATTTACATCTAATTGATAAGTAACTTCTCCTTCATCTGGCTCATAAAAACCAATTAATGTATTGAGAATTGTTGTCTTTCCACTTCCCGATTGTCCAATGATTCCAACAACATCTCCTTCTTTGATTGAAAAACTAACATTATCTAAAATTATCTTCTTACCAAATTCCTTGGTGACCTCTTTTAATTGGAGCAATTCCACAAGATTAGAAGAATCTTTTTATTTATAAACTTAACTATCATCTTTGTTATTGGTTTGATTAAAAGCAACAATATTTATATACTACTGATAATTTGGAATTAAAATCATGAAGAATAAACTATTACATTTTTATGATAAGCAATACAAAAAATTGTTGGTTATCCCTTTTGTACTCTTAATTTTGGCGTTGGGAATAATTGGTTTTACTTATGTTAGTACTGGTGATTTTGTAAATAAAGGAATCAGTTTAAAAGGAGGATCTACAGTTACGATTAGTAAAACTGTTGATATTAAAGGCCTAGAATCTTTTCTTCAACAACAATTTCCGCGAGGAGATATTGCAGTTAGAAGTTTAAGTTCAGCAGGAAAAACTGTGGGCATAGCTGTTGATTCTGATGCTCAAGAAAGTAAAGAAATCAAAGCTTTAACTGATGTTTTGGAATCTAAATTAGGTTTAAAAAAAGCAGATTATGGTGTAGAAGTAATGGGTAGTGCTTTAGGAAAAAGCTTCTTTAAGCAAACTCTTTATGCTTTATTGATTGCTTTCTTATTAATGGGTTTAGTGGTGTTTTTTTACTTTAGGACTTTAGCCCCCAGTTTAGCTGTTATGTTAGCGGCCATTTCAGACATTGTTGTAACTTTAGCTATTTTTAATTTAACTGGAATGAAACTAGGAACTGCAGGAATTGCAGCATTCTTGATGTTAATTGGTTATTCTGTAGATACTGATGTTTTATTGAGTACTCGGGTTTTGAAAAGAAAAGAAGGTTCCGTTATGGATAGAGTGTTGAGCAGTATGAAAACAGGATTAACAATGAGTGTTACTACTTTAACTGCAGTTATTGTGGGTTTAATTTTTGTTAAAAGTGAAATCATTAAACAAATCATGATTATTTTGTTAATTGGGTTGATTGTGGATATTATCATGACTTATATTCAAAACGTAGGTATCTTAAGATTGTATTTGGAGAAGAAGAAAAAATAAAATGGAACTAAAAAAATTAATAACTAATTGGAGAGTAATTATCTTATTGATTTTTATGGTCTTTGCTCTAGTGGCAATTAAACCTTCACCTACAATTGAGGGAGTTAGTATTAGAAGTGTAGATGCCAATTCTTCCGCTGCAGTAGCTGGAATTGTTAGCCCTAATTCTAAATTAACTCCTTTAGCTAAAGAAAGAATCATTGATGTGAATGGTCAGAAAATTAATTCAGTTCAAGATTATTTTTCAGAAATTAACAAATTGCAAGAAAATTTAACTATTCATTTAGAAACAAACAAGAAAACTTATAGTTTAATCACCAAAAAAGATTCTTTTGGCCAAATAGATTTAGGAATTAAAATATATGAAGCACCAACTTCTAATTTAAGAAAAGGTTTAGATTTAGAAGGTGGAACAAGAGTTTTGTTAAAACCAGCTCAACAAGTTTCTGATGACAACATGGACATTATTTTAGCTAATTTAAAAGAAAGGCTAAACGTTTATGGTTTAGCAGATATTATTGTTAGAACAGCAACAGATTTGGCAGGAGAAGATTATATTTTAATTGAGATGGCTGGTGTAACTGAAGACGAAGTTAAGGAATTATTAGCTAAACAAGGAAAATTCGAAGCAAAAATTAGTAATGAAACAGTTTTCTTTGGAGGAAAGAAAGATATAACTTATGTTTGTCGAAGTGCAGATTGTTCTGGAATAGATCCTCAGCAAGGATGTGGTAAAACACAAGATGGTTGGGGTTGTGGTTTTTTCTTCGGAATTACTTTAAGTCCAGAAGCGGCCAAAAGACAAGCTAGCTTAACTCAGAATTTAGGAGTAGTTAGTGAAGCAGGTGGTTCTTACTTAAATGAAAGTTTGATTTTATATTTAGATGACAAAGAAGTTGATTCCTTACGAATTGGTGCTAGTTTGAAAGGACAAGCTACAAGTGATATTCAGATTTCTGGTGGGGGTTCAGGTAGAACTCAACAAGAAGCAGCCACAAACACATTGAATAACATGAAAAGACTACAGACAATCATTATTACTGGTTCTTTACCAGTAAAATTGAATATTGTTAAAATGGATACTATTTCTCCAGTATTAGGGAAAGAGTTTTTGAGTAATGCAATTTTAGTTGGAGCTTTGGCTTTATTATCTGTGGTGGTTGTGGTTTTAATTAGATATCGGAAAATAAAAGTTGTTTTACCAATGATAACAACCTTAGCTTCAGAGGTAGTTTTGGTTTTAGGTTTTGCTGCATTGGTAGGTTGGAACTTAGATTTAGCTTCGATTGCTGGAATAATTATTATGGTAGGTACAGGTGTAGATCATTTAATTATTATTACTGATGAAACATTAAAAGGTAAAGTAGTTTATGATTGGAAAGAAAAGATAAAAAGAGCAATGTTTATTGTGATGGCAGCTTACTTTACTACTTGTGCTGGAATGATTCCATTATGGTTTGCAGGGGCAGGATTGTTGAAAGGTTTTGCATTTACAACCATTGTAGGTATTTCTTTTGGAGTATTGGTTGCTAGACCAGCTTATGCGGCAGCAGTTGAAATATTGTTGAAAGAATAATGAGTTTTATTTTTTTCTAAAGTAATCATAAACAGCAGAGAGAATAAAGACTGCTTGTAGAATGATGAAGATTGGGTCTTTAAGATAGATGCTGTATATTTCAAGACATACTCCTCCGAAGATGAAGAATAAGTCTTTTTGTTTTCTTTTCTTTAGTAAAACTCCAAAAATAATTAGAAGCAAACCTACAATCCCAAATAATTTGAAAAGATTAAACATGATGTTTGCTCCTAAATCGATCGATCAAATAAGGGGCAATAAACGCTACTGCAAAAACCAAAGCAATAATCCAAGGATTATGGGTTGTGTTCTGTACTTTTAAGTCTTTAATGAATTGGTTGGAAATAATAACCATGATTATAACATTAATTAGGCCGAGAAGAGGAACGATTATTCCAGCAAGAAGATGATGTTTTTTTTCTAAATGTCCAATATCTAAAACTAAGAAATTATAGAGGAAACCAATTGTGCCGGCTAAAACAACAATTAAAATATACAACAACCATTTATTCAAGACAATCAAAAAAGGAATTAAAATTAATGATACAATTAAGTTAGCGAAGACAATTACTACTAATGCCGACCAAAAGATGATCTTAGAGAAAAAAACATCGTGTTTTTCAGTTTGTTCTAGGAGCGTTTCAGCTTTCTTAATCTCGGCTTCGTGCCAGCCTTTGTTCAATAGTGCCTCTTTTTTTTGGGGATGCATTCTTAACTTATTTTTTCATCCAGTAAATACTCTGCCAGTTTTAAATATTGCTTAGATGATTTGGCGCGCGGATATAAATGATGTGAAGGTGCTTGTTTATGTAATGCTTTTTTGATTTTCTTATCTTGTGGGACATCTATTAGTAGGGGTATCCCTAATGTTTTTTCGGTATCAGTTGCTTTGATTTCATGACGTCCTTTATTAGTTAGGTTTAAGACAAAACCAGGGATTGTGTTGTTGTTTTCCCTAGCTAATTCTATCGCTTTCAGAGAATCTATTAGAGAGCTTAAATTAGGGTTAGCAACAACGATTGCTTCGTCTGTGTTTTTTAATACTTGGACCAATTCATATCCTAAACCAGCAGGACAATCAACTAAAACAATATCTGCGATGTTTTCTAAATGTTCAAAAATTTCGGTGATTTTGTCAGGTTGGGTTTTTTTGAAATCTTGATAAGAAACGGAACTGGGAATGAAATTTATTCCAGAATGATGTAAATGAATAACTTCAGGTAATGATTTTGTTCTTCTAAGAAAATCATTTAAACTCGCTTCCACAGAAGCAACCCCCAAATGACCAGCCAAATTAGGAGTAGCAAAGTTAGCGTCTAAAAGAATTACTTTTTTTCCCAATTTAGTTAATGCATGACCTAAATTTAAAGTGGTGGTTGTTTTACCTACACCTCCTTTTCCAGAAATCATGGCAATAAATTTAGTCATCTTCGGTAATGCCCTCAATAAATTCTACGGCGTAATCAAAAAATTGAAAAGATACTTTTTCGCAAGTTCCAAGATTGTCGATATCTAATTCTGTTGTTTTAAAACCATTGTTTACTACCAAAGTTACATGGCGACGATATTCTTCTCTTTTCGAATATTTGGAATTCAAAGTATCTCTTAAGAAACAATAAAAAGTAATCATATTCAAAAATCTTTGATCTTCTGGATAAGTATCAATAACCAATGTACTCTTTAAAGAAGGGCTTTTGGGAATGGAAGAAATTAAATTTTTTTCTTTCGCATCTTCTAAAATAGCTTCAATTAAAAAGTCAAAAATACTAATTAATCTTTCTAAAGCGTTCCTAATAACGTCTACAGTTCGAGTGTACTTTAACGTAACATGGATAGTGTGTTCTAAGCGTTTAAGTTCTTCCCGAGCATCTAAAAGAGATTCGTTCATCTTGTTTTTAAGTAGAATATTAGAGGTTCTTAAAAAACCTTTCCCTCTGGGAAGTGATATCTTGTGTTATTTTTAAGAATTCCTTAGTTTTTTGTAAATATGTTTTAAGTTGATTAGTGGTAATTCCTCGCATTTGATAGTTCTTATTGCAAATAATAAAGCGGTCTTTTCTCTTAAATTCAATAGGGCTTTTTTTGTGTAAATGAATTATTTCTTGTAAATCTTGAATTAAGTTCATATATTCTTGGTCTATTTTGTATCTGGGGACGCACTTGTATCTAAAAATATTAAATTTACTTTCAAAAGTATCTTCGAATAAAGGAACTAATTTGAAAATTCTTTCGTGGTGAAGAATAGAACTAATAGCGTTGTTTAGTGCTAAAAAAAGATTATCTGTTACACCAAGTAATAATTTAGTATCTTTAATTAAAGGATAAGTTACATTAAGAATATGATCTGCTACTTGGAAATTCTTATGAGATTCTTCTCTTAAGGCCTGAAATTTTTCCATTATTTAAGGGTAATATGTTGAATTATAAAAAATTTTAGGAGAAAAATTACTCTTTCTTCAATTCCATGATTGTTTCAGCTAGATCCCCTTGGTTCTTTTCTAAGGTTTCTTTGGCTTCTTCTTTAGAACAACCAGTCTGTTCAACCACTGTTTGAATGTCTTCTTCAGAAATATCTGGGGTGGTTGATCTTTCTTGTTCGTGTACTTCTCCAACAACTTGGTAGGTTTCTTGACCCATCATATTAACTTTAGAAACTTGAGGATTGGTGATGATTAAGTCTTTGTCTTCAGATTTGATAATCACTTCTGTTGCAGGAACCTCTACTTGTTGAATCCCCATCTGCTTCATCATCTGTTGCATCTTACGAGGATTCATTCCTGGAAACATCAGTTAGTCACCCCAAACCAAGCTCCACCAAAAGAATGAAGAATGATGATGATTATCATAACAATAATACATAAAACAATTACGGCGTTAGGAGAAAATTCAATCTTTGATCTGTACTCATCAAAATATCTCGTTAAGCCACCTTGTCCAGAAGGCATTCTTAATTTGTTATCTCTTCCCATTTTAGTTTTGAATTAGTAGAATTTTAAATAGTTTTTGGTATTTGTTTAAAAAAATAGAGTAGAGTGGAATAAGCCACCTTCTGTCAGACCCAAAATATTCATTGAATATCGATGGTCTGTTTTAGCATTCTACTAAGCGTGTCTAAGCACTTGCACCAACCGGGTCCAGAAAAAGCCTAAGCTTTTTAGGACCCCCGAGTTATACTCGGAGGGTTTCGCCGTTTCATCGTTCCCTTTGAGGACGTCGATGGATTAACTCGCTTATTTCTCAACAAGCTTCGCCATTTTCATTCCATAACTCAAAGGACGTGTCGTTTCTAAGCCAGAGCCAAGAGATTTCCTCTTCTCCGAAGAGCGGTCTTTGTGTGGTGGGTGGACTTTCCTCAGTCAAATTGACCGTTAGCTAAATACCACTACTACTCATTAATTTTATTTAAGTTGGGCTTTATAAATGTTTTGTTAAATTGTTACTTTATAGAGATTACATTTATACTGGTGATGCTGAATAGAAAATTATTTAAACATTAATCATTTGAATGAATAAATATTAGAGTGAGGTGTTATCCAATGTTAAAAATGAAAAAAATTTCAGAAACTTATGATATGAAAGTATTTACAGACTCTGGAGATTACTTCGGAGATGTTGAAGATAGTATTATTACTGGCAACAAGGTTTTCGGATGGAAAATCAAAGCCACTAAAGCATCATTGTTAAGTAAGGTTTTGGGTAGTGCAAAAGGAGTTATTGTTCCACACCAATTAGTTGGGGCTGTAGGAGATGTGTTAATTATCTCAAAAAGTGCTATTCCAAGTCATGTAGAAGAAAAAGAAGAATGAATTTTGAGAAGTTAATAAATGACTTAGTTGTATCTAATTTCTTTTCTGGTAGCCAATGGCATCCAGAACAAGAAGAATTGGATGAAATTTTTATGGCTAGTTGAGTTTTTATCTTATTCAATTATGTTTAATTATTTTGTAAGTTAGTTAATAATTTAGTTAATTTTTTGTATTGTAACTACTAATAAATGATTAAAAATAGAAAGATTTATAAACTAAAACCCATCATTATAAGTAAAATGGAGATGACTAGAAGAAAAATGATATTGACAAGCTTAGGAATTGCGGCTCTTGCAGATTTAGCTCTTGAAACTCAAGGCAAAGGGGTTGTAACTCTTTCTGCCAAAGCGCTCGATCGTGAAGTTGGAGTTAGTTCTAATTATGATAAAATGAAAGAACATGCTCAAAAAATAACTGCTTCGGATGGAGTAGATATATTTTATTGGATAACTTCAAAACCAGAAATGAATAAACCAACAGTTTTACTTCACCCTGGATCATCTTATAACCATACTTCTTTTTTGGGTTTAGAGAAAAAACTTAATGATCAAGGTCATCCAACTATTGTTTTTGATCCGCGTGGGTTTGGATATTCTGAAGCGCCTGCCATTTCTGAATCATTTACACTAAAAAAATATACTTGTGATTTAGGTGAGATATTGCATAAAGAAGGAATTGAAAATCCAATTTTGTTAACTTGTAGTTTTGGGTTTATGCCTGCTGTTAATTACACTGCCGAAACAAAGAATGTTTCAAAGTTATTAGGTGTTTCAGCCACCCCTTGTACCAAGAAAACTGCTTCAAGTGAAACTCAATTTGAAATATTTGATCGTGTGGGAAGATATGTTTTAGAATATCCAGGGAGTGTAGCCACTGCTTTGAAACATTGGGTTAAAGGGACAGAACGTGGATATCCAGACCAATCAATATATGAAGGGAAGACTGACATAGATATGTTTTGGACTATTGCAGATCAGCCTTTTAAAAAATTAAAGATGAATACTACTAGTGGTCGAGCGATAAATAAATGGGATGTTTCAGAACAACTTGGAAAAATTAATGTGCCAGTTCACTTAGTTTATGGATCAAAAGACATGTTAGTTGTTCCAGAAATGGCAGGTTCTTATATTAAAGAAAGAGTTAAAGGTAAATGTACAGTAGATATTATTCCTGATGCAGAACATATGGTTGCTACCACAAACCCCGCAGTAGTTTTGCAAACGTTGAACAAATATTTAAAATAAATTTCTAATCATTATCTACTCGAGGAGCTAAGATGAAACTTAAAGATAATTTATCTACGCATTTGTATTCTACCTTAAGTGGATAATCATTGTTAAAACTTAAAGAAACCCTATCTGTTAATTTAGATCCAGCAATCATCTTTTTGAGATATTCTAAACTGTATTTGGCTTTGAACTTATCAACAGAATCAGTTTTGATAGCGGTGTCGTTATCTGGGTTGATTTCAATAAAAGCTTTAGATAAATCCCCTTCTGCTTTAATGACCATTTGGTTCTTTTCAGCTAATAAAGTAACTGATTCAGCTACCACACTAACATCTTCTACTGATTCAGTAAGAATATTTGCTCTAGTGTCTATGGCAACAGGAAAAGTAAGCTCGGGAACTTTTTGTTCTTTATCTTCCAATTCAATTAAAGGAATAGAAAATGAACGAGTAGTTCCACCTTTTAATTTGATTTGTAGTTTGTTTTCTTCTGTTTCTAAGGTTAAAATATCATCACTTTTAGTTCTTCTAAGAACTTGTTTAAGATTGTTTAAATTAATAGCTAATTCTTCTGGTTTTTCAAGTTCGTATTGAGTAAAACAACTACTTAATAATTTGAAAACAACCATGGCTACATTAGCGGGATCCATGGCCACCAATTCTAAGCCATCAGTAGTAATTTTGAATTTTGCTTCTGTAACTAAATCTGAGATAATAGAGATACTGTCTTTGAAATATTTTGGTTCTGCTAAGACTAATTTCATTAATAACCACCTAGAAAATCTTGAGAATACTTGGATTTATAATAATTATGGTTATGGAGTAGTTAAGTTCAAACGTTGTCCATCTTTCATTAAATGAACTGTTTTGTCTTGTACATAACCCATCTCAACTGCTAAATCTGCTAAATGGTGAGAAAGTTTGTATTCACAATGAGAAGGAATGATGTGTTTTGGTTTTACTAACTCAAATAGATCTCGATGATCTTCTCTAGCGGCATGACCTGAAACATGGATATCTCTAAAGATTCTTGCCCCTTTTTGTCGTAAAGCACTTTCTAATTCGGCCCGGTTGTCTTTATTTAAAGTAACTGGAATGACTGAACAACTGAAAACAACTAAATCTCCTGGCTTCAAATCAAACTTTAATTCTCCACGGGCCATTCTTGGTAATATTGCTCGTGGTTCTCCTTGATGTCCGGTTACAACCATTAAATATTTTCCTTTATTTTTAGAGGCCTGTTGCAAGAAACTTTGAATTTGTCTTCTTTTTTTGATTAGTTTTACATCTTTACGAAAATCAATAATATCTAAGTTTTGTCCAGCTAAAGTATATTTGGATAAAGACCTTCCTAAGAAAACAATTTGTCTTCCTAGTTTTTTACCCATTTCAACAATACTTTTTAATCTAGCTAAATGAGAAGCGAAAGTAGTTACAATCAAAGCGTGATTTTGGGAATTAACTCCTAGTAAAACGTCTTTTAACATCTGTTTGGCTACTGATTCAGAAGGCATCTTCTTATGATCATGAGCATATAATGATTCGCAAATTAAAGCGAGAACATTTTTATTTCCTAGTTCTTCTAGTCTTTTGAAATTTGGTTTCTTTCCCAAAGTTGGTTGACGATCGAACTTGTAATCATTAGCATACATAATAGTTCCATATTTGGTGTGTAGCGCAATCAAAGAAGCTTGTGGGATTGAATGTGTAACATTAATTAGTTCTAGAGTGAGGTTCTTGGAAAGTTGATATATAGAGTTAAGATTTAAACCAATAACTTTGTTAGGAACATCAATATGGTCATCTCTAATCATCCCTTTCAAAACTTCAGCAGTATAAGGGGTACAAATAACTGGTGCTTTTGGAAAATGAGAACTACAAAAAGGAATTGCCCCAATGTGGTCTAAATGACCGTGAGCAGGAACGATGGCTTTGACTTTGTCATGCCAATCTTTGATTAACCCCATATCTGGAACAGCCTCAACATTTAATAATTCTTCATATTGTTTAGGGCTGATGTCTTCTCTGTCTTCAGAATAACTGATGTAGTTTTCCATGTGCAAACCAATATCAAAAATAACAACTTCATCATCTACTTTGATGGCAGTACAATTCTTTCCAGTTTCGGAGTAACCTCCAACTGCACATATTTCTACTGGCATTTTAAGAGAAAAATAGTTTTGGTTTAAAAATGTTTGTTTAAAAGAAATAAATGTGCGCGGCAGGGCTTTCGAAAAAAGTTGCACTTTTTCTAAATCATTAAGCACAGCTTAATATTCGAACCTGCGTAGGTACTAAACCAACGGATGGCTCCCGAGTATTTCATCAGTCTGGATAGACCTCTTCACTCAATGACTTGAGTATGGACTCATTAGCACCTTAATGCTAAACGAACCGTCCCGTTTGACCACTCCGGCACGCGCACAAGTAAAATGATAAATTATTGTGTTTTTATAAAGTTATTGTAGAAAAAGAAGTGTTAAATTAGTACTATATAAATACTAAAAAAAGTAGGAATAAAAAATAATTAAGAAAGACTGCTTAGTTTCTTTTCGATTTCTCCAAGTTCTTTTTCCAAAGAATCTAGTTCTGGATGAACTGGTGGAGCTGGTTCTGGCTCAGGTTCTTGTTCAGGCACAGGTTCTGGCTTAGGTTCTGGTTTTGGTTTTAACTCAGGATGTTCAGCCTCAATCTCTTTCTTGATCCGACCATAGGTTCTTTCAGCTTTAAGTTTGCTTCGAGGTAACAATCTTCTTAGTTTATTGATAGTTAATTTAATTTCTCGTAGGTCTTCTTTTAATAAACCAATGGTGAATGTTTTCTCTTCTTTAACTTTCTTGAACTCTTCATAACTTTGTAAGAATTGAATTACTTCTCGTGTTGGCTCTAAAACATTTCTACGTAACTCTACAGGATCACCCAAACCAATAAAATACGGTTCTTTTGGTTTAGCAACTGGTTTTCTTTTAGAAGTTGTTCTCTTCCGTTTGGTTGTTTTTTTCTTAGCCATTCTTAAAATCGTTCTGGTTCATGCAATGAATTTTCTATTGTCTTGATACGATTGTCTATTTCAGCTAAAGCGCCTTGCCAACTTTGTAATTGAGCGTCTTCTTCTTGTTTTAGCTGATTGATTTTATTTAATGTTTCTTTAGCAGAAGCTAACCTAGCTTTTAGAGTAGCAGTGGTATTAATAACTTCCTCATATTCTTCAATTTTAACAAAAACAGGCATTTTTTCCATTTTGAATCACCTTTTAAAGATTAGATCATCCATGTATAATAATCTCTCATGGATTTTTCTTAACTCTTTTCTTAATTTTTCATAATTTTTATTTTCATTATACTCTGAATTTTCAAGTTTTTCTGTAGTTAAATCCAACTCTAAAACATGAGTCTTAATATCGCTGGCATCCTTGAGAAGTTCTTGATAAGATTGGACTCGAAGAAAGAAAGGATAATTAAGAGCAGGAGTACTCATCGTTGTTGGTTTAGGAAAACTTTTTTCTTCAGAAATTTCTGTAGGTAGTGGTTCCATGTCAGGCATCTGAGGAGGTTCCTCCAATCCAACAGATTTTTTAATATCTTCTGGAGCAGGAATTTTACTAGTTGATTCAGGGAATTTTAACAAATCATCTGAATGTTCAGGTAAAGGTACTGTCACTTTCTTTTTTTTAAAAAACCATCCCATTTTATCTATTTAAAAAGAAATACTCTTATAAACTTTGTTGAGTATTTTATAATAGTAAAAATAGAAAAGTATTTATTGTGGATAAAATTCCCGTGGAAGATGAGGTGGAAAGTTGTTAATTGGATTTTTTGTTTTTGGTTATTTATTCTGAGTGTTGAAGGGAGTGTACTGATTAATGAAGTTATGTATGATCCTGGGCAGTGTGCAGATAGTTATTGTGAATGGGTAGAGTTGTATAATTCAGGAAATGAAACTTTTGATTTGCAAGGTTGTTTTTTTGATGGAGATAATTTATCTGGAAACATTTCTGCTAATGAATATTTAGTTTTAGTTAGAAATAAAGATAATTTTCAAAAGTATTTTGGTGGGAATAATTTAGTTGAGATTTCTTTGAGTTTAGTTAATAAAGGAAAAGAATTGAAATTAAATGGTAATTGTTCAGATATTTTTGATTATAGTTCTTTTGTTAGTTTAGCTAAGGGTAACAACTATACTTTAGAAAGAAATAACAAAGGAAAATGGGAAAAAAGTTTAGTTGATGGTGGAACTCCGGGAAAGAAAAATAGTGTTGTTAATTTTAATCAAGATTATTCTAAATTAAAAATTACTGAGGTGATGGTTGATCCTTTTGGTAAGGATAATGAACAAAAACCACTTGGAGAGTGGATAGAAGTTTATAATTCTGGGGGGAAACCAATTAATTTAGGTGGGTTGGTGTTGTATGATTCGGAAGATGATCACGAATTATTTATTAGTCAAAGTAATTTTGATAAAGTTGTGTTGGGTGGTGGAGAATATGGGGTAATATATAGGAACCGAGATTCAGATTTTGATTTGAGTAAAACAAAAGATAAAGTGAGGTTATATACTGGATATCCTCTTTCTAATGCGGTTTTGATAGATCAAGTTAGTCTTTCCAATTCAAAAGAAGGAATGAGTTGGAGCAAATTCGGAAATAATTGGTATCAAACTAAACCAACTCCGGGAAAAGAGAATATTTATACAGAGAAATGTGATTGGATGATTGATTTGGAATTAGATAATTCGATCTTTCAAAATAAAGGTTTGGATTTTAAAGTTAATGTAAAAAGAAATTTTGGAGTAGAAGAAAATATTTCTGTTTCTGGTAAGATTGAAGATTTGTTTGGGAAAGTTGTAAGAAGTTATACTCCCTGGACAAATTACCGGATAGTTGGTTCTAGTAGCAAATCTTATTCTCCAAATTTAAAAGAAGGAAATTACCAATTAATTTTTGAATTGAGTGGATTGAAGTGTAATGATTCGGAGTGGGAAAATAACCAAGTTCGTCGATTAGTTTCAATCAATCCGGCATATCAAAAAAATGATTCTAAATTGGAGATTGAGAGATTGTATTTGGGTTCGGATAATTCAGTAGAATGGGGAGATCAATTTCAAATTAAATTAAATTTGTATAAAGGACAAAATAGTAAATCTACTGTAGAGGTTTATGTTGAGAAAGACGGAGAAGTGATAAGCAAAAGAACAAAAATTAATCTGTATGATGAATATAAAAATTATCCTTTGGTTTTGCCGATACAATTAATTCCTAATTGTAATGAAAAAATAGAAGATGGAAAAGGAAAACTTGTTTTGAAAGGATTAGGTTTGGAAGTGGGAAAAGAATTTGAAATTTCGGGAGTAGATAAAGAGGTTTGTAAAGATTATTTAGATTATGTAAAAGAAGACAATAAGAAAAAAGATAAGATTCGGAAACAAAATGCTTATCAAGTTTTGGAATTTCCTAGGACCTTGTATTCAGGCGAGGTTTATTCAGTAAAAGTACAGCTTTTGGGAGATGCTGATGAACATGATTTTAAAGTTTGGAGTTATCTTTACAAAGGCAATAAATGTGTTTCTTGTTTTGGTGGAAATCGAGAAAGTAATTTAATTGATTTTAAATTGAAAGAAGATGAAGTTAAGCAAATTGAGATGTTGATTAAAGTTGATGAAGAAGTTTCAATGGGTGAGTATCGATTGAAAGTTAAGTTGAATAAAGATGGATTAAAAACAAATCGGGAGTTGATGAAAAGCGTTTATATTAAACCTAAGGATAAGAAGAAAGTAATTAATCAATCTACTTCTTTATTTGGGATCTCCGAATTGAATGATAAATCTGTGAATGAGAGAACAAGTGTTGATTCTCGGAAAGAAAAAATAATTCATGAACTTCCTGGAATTGTGGTTTATGAATCTAGTTCGCAGAAAGCAAATAATTTAATTCCTTATTTATTGGTGGGTGTTTTTGGATTATTAAGTGTGTTGTTGGGTTGGAAGAAACTGTGAAGTGGAAAGATTATTTTGAAGTATGGAAAACCGAAAGCTATATAAATCACTTGTTTTCCTTTGAAATGTTCAAGTGTGATTACAGTAAAAACAGTAATTACTTAAAACTAGCGAGGTGTTTTAAACATGACAAGTAATGAATCGTTATATGCATGTATCAAGTATGATATGAAAAGAAAGGAGACCCGGCGTTGTTTGGACCAAATGCCGGAGACGAATGAATTAATTTCTAATTATTTGGATAATTTAGTTTTAGAAGCTAAAGAAAATCCCTATTGGTGCGAGGCAATAGTTAAAGCCAATGAATTGAATACAGGGATTAAATGTTCTGAAGAAGAATCATTTACTTATTTTAACCAACAAGGACAAGAAATGTACATGGAAGATGCATTTGCTATTTCATTAATAGCAGAAGGTCTTAGTTTGGCAGACGAAATTGGTTTAGAAGAAAAATTAGAAAGAATTAGGCCAGTTAATGAAAAAGGATTGTTTTTGTTGTTGCCAAGGATGGAAGGGGTTTTAAGTAAAATGGGTTATGGGGGGGTAGAAAAGCCATTGTATAGTGATGCAGATGGTGTGATTAAAGTTGAAGGTCAAGATCCAACTGCAAGATATGAGAATTTAACTACTTCTGGTGATTTGAGTGAAGATAATATGCAACGATTGAGAAAGAAAATGAGTGGTAGCTCGGATGGAAACACTGGTTTGTTTTATGTTGGTGGGTTGTTTGAAAAAGAATTAAGACCTCAACCAGAACTAAGTTAATAATTTCTAATCCCTCTTGATTGCCTTCAAAATTCTGAACATATGTATGATTGTGCTACATCCCCGGATGGGGCGTCTCCCCGTAACGCACGCGAGGTTGTTGGTGTGGGAATTTTGACCGAATGGCAATGGTGAGGGATTATACCATACTAAGTTAATAGAAAAACTTAAAAACCAGCTACTTTTAGAATATTGTATGGGAAATAAAATTGTTTGTCGGGCAGTAATTGAAGTTCTAGGTCAACCAAAAGAACATGTTGAAAAAGCAATGCAAGAATATATTGGTAATCTGAAAAAAGATGAAAGATATCAAATTATTCGAGAAGATTTTGCAGAATTAAAAAAACAAGATAATAATCTTTGGGCTACTTTTACAGAAATGGAGATAGAAGTAAAAGAGATTAAAGATGTAGTGAGTTTTTGTTTTGAATATATGCCCTCTTTGATTGAAATTATTGAACCTGAAAAAATAACTTTAACTGACCGAGATTTCTCTGATTTTTTTAATGATTTACAAGCTCGTTTGCACCAAGTAGATATGGTAGCTAAGCAAGTTAAATTAGAAAGTGAACATTCAAATGTAAGTATGAATAAATTATTACGTAATTATGTGGTGATGTTGCTTAATGAAAGAGATTTATCAATGGAAGAATTAAGTAAATTTACTGGAATTAAAGAAGAAGTATTAGGTGATTATTTAGATGGATTGGTAGATCAAAAAATATTGGAAATGGAAAAAGGAGTTTATCATTTAAATAAAGAGCAATTGCTTGCTGAAAAAGAGGGTGGATCAGATGGAGAACAATCAAGACAATAAACATAAAGTTGAAGCAGTTTTGTTTGCAGTAGGGAAGGAAATTTCTACAGAAAGATTAGCTAGTTTATGTGATTTAAAAGAAAAAGAAATTAAGCAAGTAATGGAAGAATTGAGGAAAGACTATGGTGAGAGGGAAAATTCTTTGCAAATTATGCAACGTGAAAATAACTGGAAATTAACTGTCAGAGATGAATTTATTGGATTGGTTAACAATCTTGTTTCTGAAACTGATTTGGATAAACCATTAATGGAAACTTTAGCCGTAATTGCTTGGAAGTATCCAGTAGTACAATCAGATGTCATAAAATTAAGACATTCTAAGGCGTATGATCATATTAAACAACTATTAGACATGGGTTTTATTCAAAAAATTCGTTCTGGTCGGACCTATAAGTTAAAGTTAACTAAGAAATTCTTTGAGTATTTTGATTTACCTTCTGCCGAAGCTAAAAAAGCTTTTTTGAAAGAAGTTCCTGCGGAAGTTTTGAAAGAAGCAGAAGAAACTGAAAAGGAAGCAGGAGAAGTAGAATTGTTGTTGGAAAAAGAAGAGAAAGAAGAGAATGCTCGTTCAGAGATTAAAGGGGCAATGGCCCAGGTGAAGAGTGCTGAAGAAAGTGATGATGGAGTGGAAGAAGAGAGTGTGGACTCTGAAGAAGGGGTTGATGAAGGACAGACCGTGTTAGTCACTAATCAAGTTCCAGAAGAAGGAGTGAGCGAAGTGGAAGAAGGAGAAGAAATGGAACTAGGAGAAGATGATGAAGACTCTGAAGAGATGGGTTCGGAAGAAATGACAAGTGGAAAGAAGAAAAAGAAGAAACAAAAAGAGATGATAAGTCAAGTTTTTGGCTGAATTTTCCGAAAGGTTTATAAGGGTATTGGACTTCTTATTTTATATAATTTGTCGACGATAAATTTAAGTTTAATAATCTAAATGATTTAACTGAGATTAGTCAAAAAACTAGTAAAAATGGATGAAGAAAATTATGAAAAAACAAGTGATTTAAGTAAAGATAATTCTATTAATTTTCTTTCTGAGGAAGAAGTTAGAGATGAAGCAATTGGGTACAATAAATTGTGGAATAAAGGGAACGAAATGGTTAAAGATTATCAAAGTTCAGATAAAATTGTTTGTAAAGTTATTGAAGATGAAATGAAGCAGGCTTATGTTGATTATGCAATGTCGGTGATTGTTGGTCGAGCATTACCAGATGTTCGAGATGGATTAAAACCAGTACATAGAAGAATTCTTTTTGCAATGAATGAAATGGGGATGTTTCATAATAAACCCTATAAAAAATGTGCTCGAATTGTAGGGGAAGTGTTAGGTAAATATCACCCACATGGAGATACTGCTGTTTATGATGCTTTAGTTCGGATGGCACAGTCTTTTTCTCTGAGATTACCTTTGATTAACGGACAAGGTAACTTTGGAAGTATTGATGGTGATCGAGCGGCAGCGATGAGATATACAGAAGCTAAGTTAAACAAATTGGCAGAAGATATGTTGAGAGACATCGATAAAGAAACTGTTAGTTGGAAACCTAATTTTGATGGTTCATTAAAAGAACCAGAAGTCTTACCTGCAAAAATACCTAATCTTTTAGTTAATGGATCGAGCGGAATTGCAGTGGGAATGGCAACTAATATTCCACCCCACAACCTTAAAGAAGTTTGTCAAGGAACGATTGCAGTAATTGAAAACCCAGATATTTCTCCAGATGAATTAATGCAAATAATCCCTGGTCCTGATTTTCCAACTGGAGGAGAAGTTACGGCAAGAGATAACTTAAAATGGGCTTACCATAAAGGTCGGGGAAAAGTTATTATTAAATCAGTAGCAGAAATTGAAGAAAAAAGAATCATCATTAAAGAAGTACCTTATCAAGTCAATAAAGCAGAATTGATTGAACAAATTGCTGATTTAGTAAGAGATAAGAAAGTAGTTGGTATTAGAAATATTAATGATGAATCTGACCGGGAAGGAATTAGGGTTGTGGTGGATTTGAAGAAAGATGCTGATGGTCAAGTAGTGTTAAATCAGTTGTTTAAATATAGTAGATTAAAAGTTACTTTTGGAATTAATTTATTGGCTTTGGTAAATAATGAACCAAAAACATTGGGATTGAAGGATTTAATTGAATACCATATTAAACATCGACAAGAAATTATCCGAAGAAGGACAGAATATGATTTAAAACAAGCAGAAAAAAGAGTTCATGTTTTAGAAGGATTGATTGTTGCTTTAGATAATATTGATGAAGTGATTCCAGGAATCCGTAATAGCAAGACAGTAGAAGAAGCAAAGAATTTCTTAATGAGCAATTATAGTTTATCAGAGATTCAAGCTAAAGCAATTTTGGAAATGAAGTTACAAAAATTAGCTTCATTGGAACAAGAAAAGATCAAAAAAGAACATCAAGAATTAATGATTAAAATTGAAGGATATCAAGAAATTCTAGGTTCTGAAAGTAAAATTTTAGAATTGATTAAATCAGAATTAACCGAAGTTATGGAAAAATATGGAGATGATCGTAGATCAAAAATTATCGAAGGGGAAGATGTTGGTTATGTAGATATGGAAGAGTTGATTGAAAAAGATACTGTGGTAGTAACCATTACTAAATCTGGATATGCTAAAAGATTACCTTTAGATACTTATCGGACGCAACGGCGAGGGGGGAAAGGGATTAAAGCTACAGGAATGAAAGAAGAAGACTTTGTAGAACATTTATTTATCACTTCTACCCACACATATTTATTGTTGTTTACTGATTCTGGCCAAGTTCATTGGTTGAAAGCTTATATGATACCGGAAGGAAGCAGAATTGCTCGTGGAACACATATTGCTAATTTAATTGGTTCTAAAGATCCAATTACTACTGTAGTGCCAGTAGATGACTTTACCAAAGGTTATTTATTTATGGCTACTCAAAAAGGAACAGTTAAAAAAACTAATTTGCAAGATTTTTCTCATCCTAGAAAAGGTGGAATTAGAGCGATTGGTTTAGATGAAGATAATAAACTAATTGGAGTTAAGTTAACAGATGGTAGTCAAGAGATCATATTAGCTAGTCGCCGAGGAATGGCAGTAAGGTTTAGAGAAAGTGATGTTCGACCAATGGGAAGGACTGCTTTTGGAGTAAGAGGAATTAGATTAGGTTCTGGAGACAAAGTAGTGGGTATGATTGTAGCGGAAGAGGGAAAGAACATCTTAACTATTACAGAGAAAGGTTATGGTAAAAGAACTTCAATTGATGAGTATCGACTAATTGGTCGTGGTGGTAAAGGAGTAACTAATATTAAAGTGATGGAGAAAAATGGACCAGTAGCTTATGTAATGTTAGTAAATGATAGTGAAGAATTAATGTTGATTTCAAAATCAGGAATTGCAATTAGGATTAATTGTGGTGGGATTTCTAAGATTGGTAGGGCGACGCAAGGAGTTCGGGTGATGAGATTGGGAGAAGGAGACCAAGTAGTTACTGCTGCAAAGATTGTTGAGGAAGAAGATGGGTCAGAGTAGTTTGGATGAGACTTTGTTTCCGTTGGAAACCAATAAAAAATATTCTGCCAAGGAATTGTATAAAGTTTTACTTGAAGAAAGAAAAGACTATAGTTTATCTCTAGCAGCCAATTGGGGAACTTTGAAAAAAGATCGAAGTACTAGAAAATTGAAATATGGTCAAATTAATCACCGGTTTTTGAAAACACTGGAAGCAGGTTTAGAGAATTCAGAATTACATTCACTAGAGTTGGAATTTGTTAGGAAAGGAATCGAATTGGACGCCGAGTATGTAGAATTTGTTGATTTTTGGTATGAATTAAGAGTTGATAATGGTCGCCAAAAAACTTATCAAGTAACTTCCTATGCAGTCAGCAATAGATTTAATGATTTTATTGAAGTTGATTTGTTACGACCAAAAAAACAAGGGCCAAGGAAAACCAGCAAAAAATGAAAATAATAATTTTAACTAATTTTGAAGAATTGAGTTTGTTAGAGATTAAAGAATTAGTTAATGTTAAAGGAAAGAAAGTTGGTTCTGGTGTTATTAAAGTTGATGTTTCGGAAGAAGAAATGTTGGTTTTGTGTTCTCGTGGACAATCTTTCAAAAGAGTTTTGTTAAATGTAGATAGTGTTGATGATTTAGAAGATATTAATTTAAGTGGTTTTGAATGGTCTGATGTTTTATGGCCAGAATGTAGTTTTAAGGTAGAGATTGAAGGAGTTAAAGGGAATGAAAAAAGAATTGAAATTGGGCGTAAAATTGCCGATTTGGTTCTGGCTGTCGTTGATTTTAAATTGAATATAGATTTTAAGAAACCAGAAGTGGGAGTTTATTTATATTTTGATGGAAAAAAATATTTTTTGGGAATAGATTTGATTGGTTATGAAATGAATAAAAGAGATTATCGAGTGTTTGTTAATTCTGCTTCATTTAAAGGAGATATTGGTTATTATTTAGTTCGTAAATCTGATTTTGTTAAAGGAGAAAAATTAGTAGTAGGTTTTGTTAAAGATGGAACTACTTTGATTGAAGCAGGTTTATTTGATGTTGGGAAAGTAGTAAATAAAAAATTTAGTTTTGAAAAGTTTCCTAAATTTAAAGAATTGAAGAAGAAAGAAATAGAGAAGAAAGAAACTAAAGTACAAGGTTTTGATGAAAGTATGGTTAATGTTCGGGCAGCGCGGAAGAATGCCCAACTTGCGGGTGTTTATGTTACAGCGAATAAATTTGACTTGGATGAATTAGATGTTAAATTTTCAGAAGGGGAAGTTGATAGGTTGATTTTTCAAATTACTAAAAAAGATGAAGATAAATTAAACGAAATTTATTATCAGGCAAATTATGTTTTACGAAAAAAAGGAACTTTGTTGATTTTAAGTCGGGAAGGATGGGAAATTTCTGTTTCTGATAAATTTAAATTGGTTGGTTCGGAAGTTATTAAAAAAGGACAGAGCAGTTATAAGATTTGGTTGTTGGAGAAGAAATAGTTTTGATTAAAACCAAACGATTTAAAAATAATAAAATATTACTTCTAGATATGGTTAATATATTAGAGTTAATGTCTCGTATCCAAAAACATCTTAGGTTTAATCATCAAGAACTGGTTGGTTTAGTTTTAGGGATTTTAGTAACAGGATTTATTTTTTCTTTTAAAGATTGGGGAGTAGATAAATTTAATTTGTTAGTGGGCTTGAAGAATTTGGTTATTACGGTTTTGGCTGCGTTAGTTGGTTATCTTGCCCATTTAATTCCTCAAAAGATTTATGCATTGGGAGAAGGTTATTTAGCAGAATTTAAACCCTGGTGGCCAGGAATAATTATTGCTTTAGTTTTGGGTTTTGTTTCTGCTGGAAATATAACTTTGATTCTGGCAGGAGGAATGTTTTTGTCATTTATGGTCAGACACAGGCTAGGGGAGTTTAGATATGGTTATAATTTAGAACAACAGGCAGTAACTGGTTTTTGGGGAGTTTATGGTTTGTTGATAATGGCTACAATTTTCCGTATTTTCACTTACTATTTTCCCAAAGTTTTATTTTTTGAAAAAGGATTATTGATTTGTTTAATTTTTGCAATATGTGCATTATTGCCAATTCCAGGAATGAATGGATTAAACTTATTTTTTGGTTCCAGAATGATTTATTTTTTTAGTTTGATTTTAGTAGTGGTATTTTCATTATTGTTTTGGTTAGGTGGGGGAATTGGTTTAGTAGTGGCAATTGTTGGTCAAATCATGGTTGGAGGATATTATTTATTGGCGGTGGGTTCGGAAAAATGAAAATTGAAGAATATTGGGTGGAAACTTTAACTATGGTTTTTATACTAGTTGGTTTTGTGATTTCATTGTTATTGGTAAGTCATTCAATAGCATATTTTATTGTGCTTTTGTCTGGTTTCTTGGCTGGAAGAATTTTCTACATGAAAAGATTCAAAGAACCAATTTTTCCTTTTGTTGTAATGATTGTTGGTTTCTTATTTGGTTATCTTTTAGGTGGTTTTGGAATGAGTAAAGTTTGGATTGTTGTTTTGTTTTTAGTGAGCTGGGGAATTTCATATTACTTGCATAAAGCAAAAATAATCAAAATCTTTAAAAGTAAGAACTTTATTAAGTAAAGACATGGATAGTTTTCGAAATAAGAGTATTATCATCAGCAGGAAGCCAGGAAAAGATTCTGAAGATTATGATGTACAGATTGCATTATTTGGAGAGAATAATCCTCATTTAAAAGGACATGTTCCATTTAAAGTTTTAGAGTATAATAATATTGAAAAAGTGAGAATAAGAGAGTTAGAAAATGTTTCTTATTATACTGCCGGAAATGATATTGTGATTAATGACTTAGTAGAATTGAATATTGGGTTGGAAGATGGAATCATTACTTTGACTGGTAAACAAGAATTTTAGTATCATTTGATAGTGGTGTTTTTATTCTAGAAACATTTATAAGTGAGGTTCTTATCTATAATAAAGAATAAAAAGAGCTAAAAACATTAATATAAAGTTGGCGGAAACAGATAGTCAAAAACTAATTCTGTTTCAAAATTATATATTACTGAAGTATTAGCAACGAGGAAATAAAATGAAATTTGAAGAATTAAATGTAAAACCAGAGATTGTATCTCGGTTACAAAAAGAAGGAATTGTAGAAGCAACTACAATCCAAGAAAAAACAATTCCTTTAGTACAAAAAGGACATGATGTTATTGGAATCTCTAGAACTGGTTCTGGAAAAACAGTTAGTTTTGGTGTACCTTTGTTAGAACAAATGGAATTGGGTAGAGGGATTCAGAGTGTTGTATTGGCCCCGACAAGAGAATTAGCTAACCAAATCTCTAGTGAGATGAAAAAATGGTGTGATTTTAAGATTGCAACAATTTTTGGTGGTGTGGGAATGGAACCACAAATTGAAGCCCTCTGTACAGCTGAAATTGTAGTGGGAACTCCTGGAAGAATGCTAGATCATTTACAAAGAGGAAATTTGGATTTAACTAAAGTAAAAGTTTTTGCTTTAGATGAAGCAGATAAAATGGTAGAAATGGGGTTTATTGAAGATATTGAAGAAATTTTAATGGGGATGCCTAAAAGTAGACAAATTTTACTTTTTGGAGCAACTATTTCTAATGAAATTGATTATCTGAAAAAGAAACATATGAACAATGTTGTTGTGGCGGAAGCAGAATTACATGTGAAAAAAGATTTATTACAACAATTCTATTATAATGTTAAAGTTCATGAGAAATTTTCTTTGTTAGTGCATCTTTTGAAGCAAGAAGAAATGGGAAGAGTGATGATTTTTTGTTCTAAAAGAAGTACTGTGGATTTGGTTAATCATAATTTGAAATTACAAGGAGTAAAGGCAGAAATGATTCATGGGAAAATGACTCAAAATAAAAGGTTGAGTGTGATTAAAAGGTTCAATACTGATAAAGTGAATATTTTGGTAGCATCAGCTGTTGCCGCTCGTGGATTAGATATTAAAGACGTAACCCATATCTTTAATTATGATTTGTCTCAAGATCCGCAAGAATATATCCATAGAATTGGTCGGACTGCTCGAGCAGGTGAAGCTGGAAAAGCAATTACTTTACTTGCTGAACCAGACTATCAGAATTTTGATGGGATTTTTGCTCGTTATGATGTGGATATTGAAGAATTGGAACCTGGACATTATCAGAAGTTGAAGTTTGAAACTGGTTTTCAGAGAAGTGGATTTCGAGGAAGAAATGGTTCTCGAGGTGGGTTTCGAGGAAGAAATTTCCATGGAAGAAGAAATTTTAGAAATGGTAGTGTGAATCGAAATAATGATTCTGGTGTAAGCCAGAATTTTAATTAATTTTTTTTATATTTTGGATTGGGTTTAACTGTAAATATATGGCGTTAACTGGCTGTTTCTGAGCATCTCAAAAACTGAGATATATAGCCAATATAAGTGAAATGTTAAGGACGTTTTTATGTTAGTTCTGACATGTACTTATTATGGCACGTGAGAGGTGCAAAACAATGAACGTCTTCCAAAAAATTAAAATTGTACGAGAGATTATAAAAGAGGTTTTTCCTAAGATGGAAATAGAACAACTAACACAAGAAGTACAATTTCTAGCTAATAACTGGCATGGGAAAAAAAGAAAGACAGGTATTAAATTAACCAGACAGCAGATGGTGTTATATGATCTTCTCTTAAAGAACCAATATTATCCTGATACAGTTTATCGTTGGCTACTGTTAGCAACCGCCCCAGAGGATGTTAAAGAAAAGTTACGTAATCAAGAAATCAGTATCAAAACAGCTTTAAATCTGAGAAGACAGCAGAAAGAATATCCTTCTGTTACAGAACGAGAATTTATGGACACCATCATTAATTGTATTGAAACTTTTATTTCTGAAGCTGGAGAGAATTATCCCGGGAGGACGATAAAATGAACCAATATCATCTAAGTGCAAAACAAAGGCTTCCAAAAGTGCTTAATAAAAAACAATTACTTTCTACCTTAAGACATGTTAAATCTCCAACCGTTCTAATGGGGATGTTCCTAAGTATTTTTTTAGGTCTTAGAGTCGGAGAGATTTCTTATGATGATCGAAGGAAAATCATTCCACTTAAATGGGAAAATATTGACTTAGAAATTGGAGAAGTACTTATCCTTGATGCCAAAAATCCAAAACGGTATAAAAGTGGGTATGGAAAGGACAGAATAGTTCCTATCTTTGACGAGTTTATTCACATTTTTAAGATGTGGAAAAAAATCAACCCAGATTCAGAATATGTTTTACCACATCAGAGCAGAAAAGGACAGCCCCTTAATGTGGCCACCTTACAAAGACATTTACAGGAAGCTTTAGAAAAAGCCAATTTAATGCAAGTTGAATATTACCAAACAGACGGAAAACCCCGTTACATGTACCATTATCATACTTTAAGACATGTTTCAGCAATAAATCTATTAAGAAAAGGAATGACTGTTGAACAAGTTAAAGAATTTCTTGGTCATGAAAATATTGAGTCAACTATGGTCTATCTTAAATTAGTAAAAGAGGATCTTAAAGAAGCAGTCACTCACGCTTTTGCTTACCCCAAGAAAAGAAAATATTTCTTAGATTTAGAAAAACCTAATTTTAATTTAGAGACAGGGTTGGAAGCTTTACGTCTAGAAAATGAAAATTTGAAGATGAAAATGCAGCTACAACAACCAGTAATGGTGGTGCAACAATGATTTCTGGTAAGAATTATGAACGTGAATTTGTTCGGTTAATGACAAAATGTGGATTAGATTGTCATCGTATTGCTGGTTCAGGTGTTGGGTCTGAAGCTGTTTGTGATTGTATTCTCTTCTATAAGAATAAAACTTATCTCGTTGAAGTTAAAGCTACTAAAGAAAAGAAATTATATGTCCGCAGTAGAGTAAGAAAACAGTTAGAAGAGATGTTTAAAGTATGTGAAAGGAACAAAGTTATTCCTCTATTTGCGATTAAGTTTAAACATCGTGGATGGAATCTCAAAGTAATTCGAGACTATTCTCATGTAGAATTTGATAAGGAGGTGATTTTAAATGAAAAGAACTATTGCCGAAAGAATTTACCGATTAATTGAAGATGAAGGTCCAAAAACAATCAAGGCGCTGAGAAGGAGATTACCAGATATTAACCCGAAGTCAATTAATATGGCTGTTTCTCATAAGAAACATTTATTCCTTGGTTTAAGTAAGGGTAGAGTTGGATTAGTTGAAGTTCATAATTACATCTTAAGGAGGGAGAAAAAAAAGGAGAACATAAACTTAGCCATATATCAACGTATTGTGAACTTATTGGTTTGTGGACCAATGCGCATTGAAAGAATAACTGAAGAAATGCCAGATATTAACTCCAATAGCATTGAAGTTGAGATAAGTAATCATCCAGAACTGTTCTTACGAATTAAACCTGGACTGATTGGTAGAAGAGGAAGAGACGAATATTTAAAAGAGAAATATGCTAGAAAGTCATTCTCCAATTCCTCTTCTTCTTAATTCTTTAAGTACTGCCATTCGGATGAAAGAAGAATGAGTGATATTGTTACCGCAAGCTTGACCTATTTTCTTCCATTGTTCTGGAGAAAAACAAACACTTCTTGACTGCATCCGATTCCTAACTCTCTGTAACATCTTCACCACACAAATTTTTATGAATTTGATCTATTTTTTCGATGAAAGATAATTCCATGAAAATCATAAAACGGACATAATCACTTTTATTTGAAAATCCTAACCTCTCAATCTTTTCATTCAAACTTTTTTCTTGTTCTGAAGTTAGAAGCAAAATGAATTGTTTTGTATATTTTTTCTTCATGTAATTATTAGTAGATTAAATATTATATATTTGTAACCCTGGGGAATTTTCTTGTCCTTTTAACAAAATCAGTGATTTTCCTTTGATTTAGATCTGATCTCTTAGTAAATGCAGGATTACCATCAAGAAAAACTCTAGCTATTAAACGATGACTGTCATTTATAATAACATCACAATGTAAGACTGTCCCTTTGTTTAGCCCATGTGGTTTACAGAGAAGTTTACTTAAAGAAATGAAAGGAGTGCCTTTGTTAATTTGTATTTTGCTTTGCCAGTCTATTATTTGTTTAGACATATGGTAACCTCTTTCTGTGATCACCACCTCTTTTATTTCATAAGCCTTTTATACTATTAAAGCGTTTTGGTTTATTATTTTTACAATATAAAGATTTGATAGATGTTCTTTTACAATGTTAAACGATAAGACTAACCTCAAGATTCTGTCCGAGCTGGACAAGAATTCAAGAATATCTTACACAGATCTAGGAAGAAATATAAAATTAACTAAACAGGCTATTAAACATCGTTTGGATAAATTAATCCAAGCAAGAGTGATTTCACATTTTCTTACAATTGTCAATATCGGTAAAATTGGATATACATCTCATAAAATATTCTTTTCATTTCACAATCTCTCAAATGAAAAACGAAAGGAGATTATCAAGTATCTTAGGAACAACAAGTTCGTTGGTGCTTTTGCTTTATGTGATGGACCTTATGATTTGTATTTAGGTATTATAACTAAAACTTGTCATGATCTTAATAGGGAACTTTCAAAGTTTTACAATCTTTTCTCAGAACAAATAAAATCAAAGAAAGTTGCCACTATAGTTAAGGCTGAATTTTATAACCGTGATTATTTAACAAATAAAGAAAGAAAAATCGGTGAGAAGAAAAAATGGTTCTGTTCAAAAGTTGAAAAAGCTAAAGATCTTAAACCAGTGGATAAAAAAATCTTAACATACTTAGTTAGGTCTCCAAGAACTTCCTTTGCTACAATTGCACGAAGATTGGAAACTTCAACACAAAATGTGAGTAACAGAATTAAATTTCTAGAAGAGAACCAAATTATTGAAGGACATACAATAGCACTTAATGAGAAAAAATTTGATTTTATTCATCATAAAATATTATTGGAGTTCAGTTCAACTCCAGAAGCGGTTGAAATACAATTGAGAGGATTTTTTGAATCGCAACCCAACATTACTTATTTTGTAAAAACGTTTGGAGAATGGGATTATGAATTTAATATAGAAACAAAAAGCTTTGATGAATATAGAAAGATAATTGAAGATTTTAAGAAATTATTTTCTCCTTATCTTAAGAATTTCACTCCTTTATTAATTAATCATGTTCCCAAATTCAAATATATTCCAAATTTTAAGAATCAATAGTAAGTCCAACTAACAATTTCTCTTTGTTTAATAGATCGTTGATCAAATCTTTAAGGACGGTAGGAATCTTAGGATCTTCTAAATTTACTGACATATTAGCTTCAAATGAAGGTACAGATTGTTCTACGATGTAAACTACTTCTAGTTTGTACTCATCTTTCAACTGAGAATCAACTGTTTCCTGTAACTTGTTTACTATTTCTTTCCCTTGGGGTGTTTCTCCTTTAAGATATAATTTTATTGTCTGCATTTTTAAGTATTTAAATAGTGAATTTATATAAGTGTTACGGTAATAATTTAGTTTTGAAAATAGTTGAAAGGTTTTTAAATTAAGGTGCATTTTCTTTAATAATGGGACAAAATGATATTTATCAATTCTTAAAGAAGAATAAAAATAAGTGGTTTAGTTCTAGAGATATCTGTGAATCATTAAAAGTGGGTTCAAGTTCCGTATCTACTTGTTTGAAAAGGTTAAGAACCCATAAATTTGTTTTCTTCAAACAAGATCCAAAAAGGAAGAATATCTTTTTGTATAAAGTCAGATGATTGATACAACTTTGATTAATAAACTTGAAGAGTTATGTAAACAGGAAAGAAAAATTAAAGGATTTAAAAATTTGTTAAGAGTTAGAGGTAAGATTAAAAATAAATCTTTAACTAAAAAAGGAAACATTAAATTGAAAGTTAAGAGGGGCGAGGATATTTTTAGATTAGTAGTTTTACAAAGTCATAAAGAAAGGTTTAAGTTAGCTGAAAAGTTAGTTGAGGGCAACAATGTTTCTGTTATTGGAATTAAGAAATTA
>CAYSWQ010000002.1:0-81009 GCA_964434885.1 uncultured Methanosarcinales archaeon
CTGCAAATGAACAATAGCAAATTTTGTTGGAACTCCTTTTTTGCATTTAATATAAAGTTGTTCTGGAAAAACCTCAATTTCTAATGCCACCACTGCTTCAGCATTAGGGACCCCCAAAGCTCTTTGAATCCTATTTTTTTTCCAACCACCAAATTTTCCTCGTTCCACAAAGTAACTATATGGATCTTGAATCGATGGAGAAACAAAAGCGTCTCCTTCAATCCACTTCGCATTTTGTAATGGGGCATAATGATCACCCTTAATAATTAATAAATTATGCTGTAATTTTATTCCTTGTAAAGGCTTATCATGAAAATAAAAAAGATTTCCTCTTAAATAAATAATTCCCTTCTTAACTGCTTCTACTATTTGAACATAACCTCCTGTACCACTACCTGGATCATTTTTTATCAAAAAAACTTCCTCGATTTTATTGAATTTTTTATCTTCAATTCTCAAATAGACAGATTCTTCTTTAAGCATTTCTTGTAATTCGTAGAATTTTCCTTTTTCTGGAAGTCGTCCAGCCACCAATTCTTTTAATAATGAAATGGCGATTTCCTTCTCTTCTTCCGCATTCAATTGTAATTTGTAAATCAAATCATGAAAAGTACTGAGCTGTTCTTTTTCCACCGTCTTATTTTTACGCATTTCTCTGATTTGTTTAATAACTAAATCATAAACTGCCAACAAGTCCGGGCGTTTATACAGTTCTAATAATTGTTTTGAACTTTTTTCATCAATTTTTCTCTTATCTAAACTATCCCAAATCCTCTTAAACAAAATAATCTTATAACGATAGAAATTTTCGATTTGCTCCAATTCCTCCTTTATTGAAACAACTCCTTCCTGCGTCTCTTTCCACCGAGAGAAAAAATTGTAAACCATAAACAAGAAAAAATAAATTAATATATAAATCTATTCACTCAAAAACCCATTCCCTTAGGCATCTTCCCTTTCATCTTCTTCATCACTTTATTAACATCTTTTTCGCCTTTAAACATCTTCATCATTTTCTTAGCTTGACGATATTGTTTTAACAACTCCCGAATTACTGTAACTTTAGTACCTGAACCCTTAGCAATTCGATCAATTCGATCTGCCGAAATAGTATCTGGGTCTTCTAATTCCCCTTTAGTCATTGAACTCATAGCAATTTTCCATTTTTCTAATTTACCTTCTTGCACATCTAACATTTCTTTCGGCAAATTCATTGAAGAAAATCCAGGAATCATTCCCATGATTTTTTTTAAAGAACCCATTTTTTTCAAAGAAGCCATTTGTTGATAAAGATCAATTAAATTAAAATCTCCTTTCAGAAATCGCTCTCCTAGATCTTTAGCATCTTCTTCACTCATTGCCTCTTTAGCTTTTTCAAGTAGCGTTTCAATATCTCCCATCCCAATTAATCTACCAACAAATCGTTTAGGATTATATAATTCTAAATCTTCTAATTTTTCTCCCACCCCAATAAAATTAATTGGTGCCTTAGTAACTGCACAAGCAGATAAAGCTCCTCCCCCTTTTGCTGTACCTTCTAATTTAGTGATTATAACTCCTGTTACTTTACAAGTATCATGAAAAGCCTGAGCTTGTTTTTGAGCTGCTTGTCCAATATCTCCTGACAAAACCAATAATCTTTCATCTGCTTTTACAAGTTTATTTAACTTATTTAATTCTTCAATCAACTCATCAGACAACGCATCTCGTCCTGCTGTATCAACAATCACTAAATCGTACTTCTTCAACCGAGGTTCAAATTCTTGATAAATCTTAGAAGGATCTTTTTCTTCTTTTATTCCAAAAAAATCAACTCCTACTTGTTTAGCTAATTGTTCTAATTGATCATAAGCAGCAGGCCTCCAAGTATCTGTTTGGATAACTGCAACTTTGTAACCTCTTTTCTTGTAAAACTTAGCTAGTTTTCCAGTAGTTGTGGTTTTCCCAGATCCAAATAAACCAACTAACATAATCTGAGTTGGTTTTTTAGTAATCTTAATTTCTTGAGCTTCTTTGCCCATAAATTCAGTTAATTCTTCATAAACAATATTGACCAATTGTTCTTTCTTAGTCAACCCAGGCGGAGTTTTTTCCTTAGCTCTTTCCTTAATTTTTTTAGAAAGTTCAAACACTAATTTAACATCAGTATCAGACTGCAACAAGGCTCGCTGAAGATCTTTAACTAACTCATTAATCAGTTTTTCATCTACAAAAACAGAATTCGCAATCTTCCCTAATGTACTCCTCAAAGAGTCTCCTAACTTATCTAATACCATTATTTAATTCAAAAATGAAGTATTTATATAAACTTTTTTAGTGGAAATTGAGCTTTAAAAAATTAAAAATGGGCCTACGAGGATTCGAATTTCGGAACAACCAGTTTTCTAGTTATTTCCCCGATCAATTGGTATCTTCAGGAAAAACCTGCCGAAGCCAACCGCACTATCCATTATGCTATAGGCCCTTTATATAATGAATAGAGATTCAAATTACGTTCTAATTTATTAATTCTTTGGTTATATATTGATATTAACAACCAAGATTAAAAAATAAATACTTAAATTAAAAATCACTTCCCTTTCTTCATTTCAACATGTCTACAATACATTGCACTACTATACAAAGAAACCATAAAAGGAACCAAGTAAGTTACAACAATCTGTATAACTCTTCTAAAACTATATTCTCCATAAACAAACATATCAAAATGATTAATCATTGCTAGAATTGTTCCCACCACTAAAGCCATCACTACTGCCCTAGTCCAATTCTGTTTCACACAACAACATTTAATGAATTGTTCCATACTTTATAACAAATAAAAATCTTATAAATAATTATCGAAAATTCAACCCATCAACTCACTCAAAATCTTAGCACCAACCAAAGCAGACTCGTCCTTAACCTCACACAAATCCCCACCTTTAAAATTTCTTAACATTTTCAACCGATGTAAAAAAAACAATAACTCCCGAACAGATAATCCTCCTGGTTCTGGTGTATCAACAGCAATAAAAGCCGGATCTAAAACATCAGCATCTATGGAAACATATAATGCTTCAAAACGTCGAGCTACCGACATGACTGATTCAGAAACTTCAAACTTCCCTTCTAAACCAATTTCTTGCATCGAAAAATATCTAATATTATTCTGCTTCAAAAAATTAAACTCCTCAGCAGACCATTTTCTTATACCAACCAAAACAATATTCTCTTTGGGAATAATATTAATTAAACCAGAAACCAAATCTTCAATCGAAGTACAATCTGGATGAGCATCAAAAATAACCACTCCAGCATTAGGATAAAACTGCACAAAAGATTTCAATATTGGTAAAGTGATGGAATGATCTCTACCAATAAAAACATTTTGCTCAGATCGTTGAAAAATTTGTTTGCTCTCTTCAACAATATCTGAACCCATTTCTAAAACCCTAAAATCAAGTAATTTGCCTTTTTCATTTAAAGAAAAATCTTGTAATTTTTCCACTATCTCTTCCGCCCCAGAAACTTTGATTAAGTTCATCCAAAACAAAAACAATATAAACCTTAAAAATTTAACTAAATTAATGGTTGAAAAAAAATTAAAATTCTTAAGAATCTATCTAATCTTAACTTTAGTTTTCGGAGTAATTGGTTTATCTGATAGTATTTTAAGTTTACTAAAAATATCTTCACTCACTTATTCAATCATTTTAGGAACCTTAGCTTTTGTATTTTTCTTTTTCAATATTTTTGCTTTAGTCCACATCATGCAAGAAAAATTAGAAAAAATTACTTGGGTTTTACCTACCTATCATATTTTAACAACAATACTTTTTACAATCTTAGGAATTATCTTAAGCTTAGCTGGACTACTAAATCAAATAGCCATCTTTTTACTAATAATTATTGGACTCTTATCTTCAATCTTCGAAATTGGGTTTAGTGTCTATCTCTTGAAGCGATTTAAATTTCTCTAATAACTCTCCCCTATCTATCTTCATAGAATAATCTAAATTATCTAAATGACGACGGCGAATAAAATTAAGAAAATCTTCCTGTTTCTCTTTTTCCCAAGAAGCAAAATCCTTAGCTGTTTTACAAAGATGATTAATATCACAATGGCCATCTCTTAATTCCCGACCACTATTTCTAGTAGGATGTAACGGGCAATAAAACTGCCCTTCATTCTCAATCAAATTCCTACAAACTCCTGATCTTAAATCCATAGCCATGGCTCGATCTCGAAAACGAACCATCTCGGAATCATTTTGCGGATTTAATTCCAAGAACTCAACAGTATTTTTATGAATTGCCTCTTGCACTTTTTCTTTACTTTCAAAACTATGTCCACAACAACCCATACACCCTCCATTTAATTGACACAGAATTGTTTTTGTATAAGTCATTCACATCTCCTCAGGAGCTTTAATACCCAACAACCCCAAGCCAGTATCCAAAACTTGCCGAACAGAATCAACCAACAACAACCTTGCTTTCATCTGGTGTTCTAATTCAGAAATCACCGGACACTTATGATAAAATTCATTAAAAGCCTGAGCTAAAGAAATCAAGTAATTAGCCAGATGGTGGGGCTTATAGGTTTCATTAGCTTTAGCAACAAACTCAGGAAAATTATAAAGTAATTTAATTAATGCTTTTTCTTCTTCCAATCCAAAACTCTCAAAATTAACTTTCTTAGTAACTTTCAATTTATGTTCTTTCAAAGCTTTCCGTAAAATAGAACATGATCGCGCATGAGTATATTGTAGATAAGGTCCAGTTTCTCCTTCAAAACTAAGCGATTCTTCTGGATTAAAAACAATATCTTTATTAGCATCCGTTCGCAACATAAAAAACTTAATTGCTCCCAAACCAATAAATTCTGCCCTTTCTTTAATTTCTTTCTCAGATAATTTTTTATATCTTTTACGCACTTCCTTCTCAGCCAAATCAGAAATTTCATCCATCAAATTATCAGCATCAATTACTGTTCCTTCTCGAGATTTCATTCTTCCAGAAGGCAAATGAACTAATCCGTAATTCAAATGGTATAAATTTTTGGCATATTTTTTCCCTAACAAATCTAAAATTTTAAACAATTGTTGAAAATGATTATTTTGTTCATTAGCCACCACATAAATCATCTGATCAAAGTCATAATCTTCAAATCTTTTCTCAGCTACATATAAATCTTGAGTCATATAAACAGAAGTTCCATCTGCTCGCAAAACAACTTTATTTGGCATTTTATAATCTTCCAATTCAACAATCCAATTTCCTTCCTCATCTTTAACAAATAATTTAGAATTTTGAACCATTTCTTTTCCTTTTTCATACATCTCAGATTCTAAATATTCTTTTTCAAAACTTACTCCAAAACGAGTATAAGTCTCAGCAAATCCTTTCAAAACCCATTTGTTCATCTTTTCCCATAATTTTCTAATTTCTTTATCTTTAAGTTCCCACTGAACCAACATTGCTTGAGCTTCTTCATTCAATTTTTTGTCTTTTTTTGCTTCTTGAGAAAACTTAACATAATAATCTCCAACAAAATGATCTGATTTCTTATCTGGGTCTTTTCCTTTTCCCCATTTTTGATAAGCCAACATTGATTGACAAATATGAATTCCTCGATCATTAACAATGTTAACAGGATAAACTTTATTTCCCTCAAACGAAAGTAAATTACACATTGCTTTTCCCAAAGCCATGTTTCTTAAATGGCCCAAATGTAAAGGTTTATTCGTATTGGGCCCACAATATTCAATCACGATTTTTTTCTTATTTTTTCCTTTCCCATAATTGTTATCAATCTTTCCCAAAGTCTCTTCTGCCAACAAAGAATTATTCAAATAAAAATTTAGATAAGGTCCAACTGTTTGTACCCCCGATAAGAATTTAGGTATTTTCAAATTCTGCTTAATTTTCTTTGCCTCTTCAACTGGATTACCCTCTAATTGAAAACAAGGAAAAGCATAGTCTCCTAATTTTGAATCTGGAGGTACGGCCAAAACTTTCAACACTTCGTTTTCTGGAAGCTTAGTTTCCTTTACTAATAGCCTAACAATTTCTTTTTTGAAATCCATTCTTTTAGAAAACCACTCTTGATTTAAATAAATAACGGTAAGTTAAACGTAATAAAAATAATTAAAATAAAATATTTAATCTAAACAAAGCATAACCAACCCATGCTAACAAACCAGCATAAAGCAAAGCCATACTCCAGTGCAAAGGGATTCCTTTCCAAAAATGATGTGTTTTTTTGCTATGCCAATTTGCTGAAATAGTCAACACAACATAAGCAGTGCAATCCAATAACAATAAATACCAAATAATTTTTTCAATCATAATCTCAACTCCTGATCTTCTTCAGTTCCAATAACTTCTTCGTTCTCTTCTTCTTCCTTTTGTTCTTTTACTTCTTTCTTCTTTCTTTCTTTTTCTGCCTTTTTATTTTCTTTCAATTTCTTCTTCTCTTCTTTAGCCTTTTCTTTTTCTTTTTTCTTGTCCTCTTTAGCTTTCTCTTTTTCTTTTAGTTTATCTTCTTTAGCTTTGATTTTGTCTTCATCTTTTTGATTTTTCTTCTTCCGAATTTCTTGCATTTCCGCTAAAGGCATAATTTTCTTTCTAATTCCTTTTTCCTGAGAATAAGGTAATCCAAAATGTTGATTTAAATAATCTAAATCAAATTTAATATCTTTCATCAATTTAACTTTCTTATGTTCATAATATAATCGAGATATAATAAAAATTAAGTACAAACCAAATAAACCACCTACTAATGCACTAACAATCCCCATTACTGGTTTAACTGCTTCAATCACTGGATTCAACAAACTGCTTGTATCAATCGGAATTTGTTGTGAAGCAATAGCCTGTGCGGCCATTTGTTCAATACCTACTGGATCTGCCATACTAGAAGTAAATTTTCAGCATTTTTAAATTATTCGATTTTGAATCTTAATTCAAACCTAAAATTTTATAAATGAGTTAGAAAATAAAAACAACACAGCCCCATGGTGTAGTGGACTATCATAGTGCCCTTTGGTCTCAAAGGAAGATAGGCATTGACCTCGGTTCAAATCCGGGTGGGGCTAATTTTATTCTACAAACTTACTTCCTAACTCGAACAACTCTCCTCAACACTCTCCACTCGTAAAGTAAATGCAATCTCTGGCATCAAAGGGTGTTTTATTGCCTTACTTGTCTCACCAACTTTCAAAACAATCAGTTCGTCTGCAAAAACTTTTCCATAGTTTCTTTTCAAAATTTTAAACGGCACTAAAATAGTTTCTCCTTTACAATAATCTGGCATTGATCTAATGGTCCATTCTAAAGCTGAAGCTGCAGTATAACTTCCTTGTCCTCGAGATAACAAATATTTCTCCCCATCACTGGTTGTAATTTTAATTTTTTGATAATTACAATTCTTTTCACATCCAGTTTTCTGCAAAAAATCAGCCAATAATTTACATTCTCCTTCTACACAATATTTTCCCCCAGTACAATTACTGTTGTGGGTACATTTAGTTGGTTTCATTTCTTTAACTTCTACTTTTGGTGCTACCTTCTTCTCTACTGGTTTCTCTTCAGTTATATTTTTCAATTCTTTCACTGCATCCATTTTCTTAGAAGAATCATCAGGAACTAATTGCTTACAACCCACTAACAAAAATAAACTAACTACAAATAATATCAATATCAATTTTTTCATCATAATCACCTGAAAAAAACAAATCATTATTTTATATAAAAGTTTGGGATAAATTTTTATATAATTAACCACACAAATAAAAACATGAAAATAACAAAATACCAACAAAGTTGTATCTTAATTGAAACTGAAAATAAAAAAATATTAATTGATCCAGGAGATATGGTTGATGAAGAAATTATTCGACAATTTAAAGAAATTGATTTCATTTTATACACTCACACTCATAATGATCATTGTTTTGTAGAATATCACCAAATTTTATCGAACAACAACAATGCATTAGTTATTGGGAATCATGAGATTGCAGAAAAATTATCCGAATCAAAAGTAGAGATTTGGAATGAAGAAGATTCAAAAAAATTTGAAAACATAAAAATTGAAATGACTAAAGCAGTTCATGGATTTTATTTTGCCATGGGTTCCAAACCATTACCAAAACCCAATGGATTTATCATTAGAGATCAAAAAACCTCGATTTATCATTGTAGTGACACCATTGCGTTCTATCATAATTACCAAGCAGACGTTATTCTAGTTCCTATCTGTGGACATGGAATTGTTATGGAACCAGAAATTGCAATAGATTTTAGTTTAAACATGAATGCTAAACTTACAATCCCCATCCACTATGAAAATCATCGGCATCCTCAAGGAACAGAAAAATTTGAGAAAATTGCTAAAGAAAAGAGATTAAATTATGCTCTTTTAGGTAATGGAAAATCTATAGAAATTTAACAAAAACCTTTTAAATAGCCCTCACAATTAACTATAAATCAAGAGATACATTGGCTATAGGCTCGTGTATACTGGAGAGAAAAAGCAAAGACTATTTCTCCCGAGGATTAAAAAATGGCAAGAATGCATAGTAGAGATAAAGGAAAATCAGGAAGTACAAAACCTATTAAAAAAATCCCTTCCTGGATGAGATATAAAGGGAAAGAAATCGAAAAATTAATCTTAAAATTCACTAAAGCAGGTCATACCCCTAGCGAAGTAGGAATGATCCTAAGAGATACTTATGGAATCCATAGTGTTAAAGCTGTTGCCGAAAAAAGTATTACTAAAATATTAAAAGAAAATGGATTACAAAAAGACCTCCCAGAAGATTTAATGGCTTTGATCCTTAAGTTTGCAGATGTTAAAAAACACATTGAAAAAAACAAACAAGATAAAACTGCTAAACGAGGTTTATTGTTAACTTTCTCCAAAATCAGAAGATTGGTAAAATACTATAAAAACTCTGGTCGTTTACCAGCTGATTGGAAATTCGAAGCAGACAAAGTAAAAATGTATGTGGAATAATTCCACTTTTTTTCTTTTTATCCAAAATATTTATAAATTAGTTGTTGATTTAGAAGCTCAAGTCCCTGTAGCTTAGTTTCGACTAAAATTTTAGTCGGAGAGCAACGGTAGAGCACACGGCTGTTAATAACTTAGCAGCGACCGTGCGGTCGCCAGTTCAATCCTGGCCGGGGACGCTTTTCTTTTTTTTCTAACGTAACTAGAAACAATATAAATTTTCCTCTAAAAAACCGAATGATTTATATATAAAATAATCTTTTTCTTCTTATATCAAATTGAGGTGATATTTTATGGCTAAAAAAAAGAGTGGTTTAAAAAGTATGGAATTACACCGAGTGGCTCATTACTCTTTCTTTGTCGGATTGATTATTGCAATCATTGCAGGTTTATTTCGTAGTTATATCAGCCCAGAAGTGTTAGTTACTACGTTAGTACTCTTAGGAACAATTGTTGGTCTCTTTAACTTAACCGCAAAAGAAACAACTCCTTTCTTATTAGCAGCTGTAGCTTTGATGTTAGCTGGAATTGTTAATTTGGGATTAATTCCAGGTGTTGGTCTTTATCTAAGATCTATCTTAAGCAACATCGTTGTTTTCGTTGTACCTGGAGCAATTATTGTTGGTATGAAGGCAATCTGGAGATTAGCTTCAGACTAATTTTCTTTTTCTATTTTTCTTAAATTTTATAAACAAACTAAATCGAAATCAACAAATGATAGTGATAGATAAGAAAAAACACGAATGTCCTTATTGTAAAAGCAAAATTATTTACATTCCTTTTCCTGGATTAAAAGCAGTTTTCTGTCATTATTGTAAAAACAGAATTAGACTTTAACAATAGTTTTTTAAATCACTTCATTTTAACTCACTTATGCTTAGAAAAATTAGAAATCATCGAGTTATTCAAGGAATTCATTTTTATTCTTTCGGTATTCTCAAAAGACTTTATAATTGGGTTCTTTCTTGGGCAAATTCAAAATATTCTACTTTGGCATTAGCTATAAACTCTTTTGCAGAATCTTCCTTTTTCCCCATTCCTCCAGATGTTTTACAAATAGCTCTTTCGGTTTCCAAACCAAAAAAATCTTATTGGTATGCTTTCGTTTCCGGAATTTTCTCAGTATTGGGAGGAATCTTAGGTTATTTCATTGGTTTATTCTTATATGAAAGTGTAGGTAAACTAATAATATTTTCAAATTGTAGGTAATTTATACAAAGATAATGCATTTTTAGCTATTCTCGGATCAGCATTTACCCCTATTCCTTTCAAAGTATTCACAATTGGAGCAGGATTCTGGAAAGTTGGTTTATTCCCTTTAATTTTAGGTTCCTTAATTGGAAGATTTGGAAGATTTCTTATTGTAGCTACTTTGATTTATTTCTTCGGAGAAAAAGTAAAAGGTTTTATTGATAGGTATTTCAATTGGTTAAGTCTACTCTTTTTCATCTTAGTTATTTTAGGTTTTGTATTAATTAAATATTTAGTTTAGAACAAAACACTTATATAAAACAACTTCAAATTAATCATAAAATCACTAAAAATGAGTCTTACTTGTTTTTATATGATATTTGGAGCTGATAAATATGACTTTAGAAGAAGGAAAAAAAGTAAAAATTGAATATACTGGCACATTAGAAGATGGTACTGTTTTTGATAGTTCAGAAAAACATGGCCAACCTTTAGAATTTGAAATCGGTAAAAAACAAGTTATTCCTGGTTTCGAAAATGCCATTAAAGAAATGAATGTAGGGGAAGAAAAAGAAATCACTATTCCTCCAGCAGAAGCTTATGGGGATGTTAATGATCAACTAATGCAAAAAATTCCTCGAGACAAATTACCTAAAGAACAAGAACCTCAAGAAGGAATGATGTTGATGATGAAAACTCCAGACGGAAAACAATTCCCTGCTAAAATTGCTAAAGTTGAAGAATCAGAAGTCACTTTAGATTTAAACCACCCTTTAGCTGGAAAAACCCTGAAGTTTAAAATCAAACTAGTAGAAGCTAGTTAATTTTTTTTATTTATCTAAACTAGTAATTGCCATTTCTTTTCCAGTTAAATAATACCTTTGGTAAACTTTTTGACAATCTGAACAAGAAAGAAACGAACCCATGAGATTCAAACTTAAATCTTCAAAAGAACTATAATTTTTCAAATGACATTCAATTCCTGTCAATTCACTATTCCTTCTACGAAATTCCACTCCTTCAAAATATGTTTGCAAAAAGAACCCCTTATCATTTATGAGGGCTTCTGAATCACTACCTAAGATTTCCTCTCGACCATTCAACACCCCATATCCTAAAAGTAAATCTCCCCACCAACCACACTTTTTACAATCATATCCTACAATATTAATTGGCATTATTCCCTCTTTAAATTTTCTTCTCTTTTTTCTATCGATTTATACAAGCCAAAATTAACCAAAAATTCAAAGAAAGGATCTTTCTTTATCGCTGTATCAATTTGTCTTTTAATCAATTTAGTTTCAGCATCAATCTCGTCTAATGGTCCTGCAAAACTTTTACCTTCTAATAACCAAGCAAAAGGATAATGTTCAACTTCATTAAAAGAATAATCCTCTAAACAAGTAGTTTCCCCATCTACAATATCTAATAAAACTGCATTCAATTCATCTAAATCTACAATCATTTCTCTTACCGAAGAACAATCTCTAATCTGGTGAAACCCCAGCCCCAAATCAATATTAATTTCAATTTTTGACATTAAATCAACTTTTTCTTGTGTTACACCACCACTAACCAAAAAATTCATATCAATATCTGATGCCGGACCAGCATCACCATATCTACTTGAGCCATATACAGAAGGTCGAATCATCATTCTTTTCATCTGTTTAGAATACTCTAAAAAAATTGTGTTTAAACCGTCTTGGATTTCTCTAGAATGTTTTGTTGCCTTCTCTCCTTTTCTTGTATAGGAATTCAATTTCTTAATCATTCCAATATATCTGTTCATATTAGAAAAATCTGGTTCTTGAGAATTATCAAAATAACCTGCGAACCTCACGACAGAATGAATCACTTCTTGAAACCTTTCTTCTGGAGAACTACTATCTTCTCTAGAAAAAACTTCTTCCTTAGATCTCAACAATAGTTCTTTAACATTTGAATTAGTCAATAAACCATATCCTCGATCAATAACTTTTTCTTTATCATAAGCTTCCAAACCAGCATAAGAAAATCTATCAAAACCAACTTGATAAATTTCTGATAATTCTTCTAATTTCTTGTCAACCATTTTCTAAAAACATCTAAGAACTCTTTTATTAAAAACTAACCAACATAACCAATTTTCTCTTCAATCTCTTTGGCTTTGGCTTTCTTAAAGTAATCTTTTAACTCTTTATATGTCTTTTCAATTTCTTTATCGACCGAAGGTCTTACTTTAGTTAATGCTTTTTCAAAATGTTTCATCGAAATTTCAGTATTTTCAAAATTATCTCTCAAAGCAATCATTCCTGCTTCTCGACAAACCCCTTCGATGTCAGCTCCAACATAATCCTCAGATTTCTCTGCCAATTCATCAAGATTAACATCGGTAGCTAAAGGCATTCCTTTAGTATGAACTTCAAAAATTTTCTTCCGACCACTCTCTTCAGGAACAGGAGCCATTATAATACGATCAAATCGACCTGGCCTTAACAAAGCTGGATCCACAATATCTGGTCTGTTGGTAGCCGCAATGATAACTACATCATTCAAGGTTTCTAGGCCATCCATCTCTGTTAACATTTGATTAACAATTCTTTCCCCTACTCGAGAACCATCTGAACTCATTCCTCGTTTTGGAGCCAAAGCATCAATCTCATCAAAAAACAAAATTGTTGGTGCTGTTTGTCTAGCTTTTCTAAATATTTCTCGCACTGCTTTTTCTGATTCCCCAACCCACTTACTTAACAAACTTGGACCATTAACTAAAATAAAATTAGCTTCTGACTGATTAGCCACTGCTTTCGCCAACAAAGTTTTACCTGTTCCTGGAGGACCATATAATAAAATCCCTTTCGGAGGAGAAATCCCCATTTTCTTAAACATCTCAGGTTTTTTCAAAGGCCATTCAATTGATTCTTCTAATTTTTCTTTAACTTTATCCAAACCACCAATATCTTTCCAAGTTACGTCTGGTTTTTCTACTAACACTTCTCTCATTGCAGAAGGCCTAACAATCTTCAAAGCTTCCTTAAAATCATCTTGAGTTAAAACTAATTTAGCTAAAACTTCTGGAGGAATAGGTGAACCTTCTTCCCCATCAAATTTCAAATCAGGCATTACTCTTCTTAATACTATCATTGCGGCTTCTTTCGCTAAAGCTGAAAGGTCTGCCCCCACAAAACCATGAGTAATTTTGGCAATCGCCTGTAAATCAACGTCTTTTCCCAATGGCATTCCTCGAGTATGAATTTTCATCACTTCCAATCTGCCTTCTGCACTAGGAACTCCAATTTCAATCTCCCGATCAAACCTTCCCGGTCTACGCAAAGCCGGATCTATTGAATTAGGACGATTAGTAGCCGCAATTACCACTACTTTCCCTCGGTTCTTCAAACCATCCATTAAACCCAATAATTGTGCAACTACTCTTCTTTCTACTTCCCCTTGTACTTCTTCTCTTTTTGGAGCAATTGCATCAATTTCATCAATAAAAATAATCGAAGGTGCTTCTTTTTCTGCTTCTTCAAATGCCCCTCTTAAATTCTTTTCACTTTCTCCGTAAAATTTACTCATTATTTCTGGACCATTAATCAATTTAAAATTTGATTTGGTTTCTGAAGCAACTGCTTTCGCCAATAATGTTTTCCCTGTCCCAGGAGGACCATGTAACAATACTCCTTTTGGTGCTTCAATTCCTAATCTTTCAAAAATCTCAGGATGTTTTAAAGGAAGTTCCACCATTTCCCTAACTTTTTTAATCTCTTCTTTCAAACCACCAATATCTTCATAATTAATTACTAAAGTTGGTTCGTCTTTCACTTCTACTGCTTGTGGATTGAATTCAATTTCTGTATCTTCAGTAACTACCACAATCTCTTTACTTGGATTAGTATTAACCACCATCAATTTTAAATCTTTAAAACCAAAACCTGGAAAATTGTTTTCTAACATCGGAAACATTCCTTCGAACATTGGATTTTCCGTCATTGTTCGAGTTCTTCTTTTAGTTCCCCCTAACGAAATCAAATCTCCTTTCACCATTGCCCTTCCCAATAATCCTTGTTTAAAAATTCCTGGGGAAGCTCTAATAATTATTCCTTTATGAGCTGGAGCAATTGCAATCTTTTTTGCTGGCTTAACTTCAATCTTACGAACAGAAACCATCTCCCCAATTGAAGTTTTAGCATTTCTCCTCAAATCTCCATCCATTCGAATAATATTAAGCCCAATATCTCCTGGATACGCTCGATCTACAATTCCTGCTGTTCGTCTCTCCCCTTTAATTTCTACGATATCGCCTGGATTAACATCAGCTATCTTCATAAAACTAGAATCTATTCTAATGATTCCTTTATTAACATCATCCTGCACGGACTCTGCCACTTTTAATTTGATTTCCTGTGATTCCATTTTAACCTACAACTCTTTATTCTCCCAGTTTAACTGCTTATAAACTTTATTAATTTCTATTATATACATATTCATAATTTTAACTTAAATAAATAAAAATAACTTAAATAAACCAATTATCAAGATTATAAATTCATTAAAAAAAGATTAAAAATTAAAAAATTACTTTTTATCTTTACTTACTTTCGGCAAAGGTAATGGACTAGGTAATCCTACATCTTCTGCTGTTTTGATTGCTTGAATATTTCCCTTATGTAATGCCGCATTCAAAACTTGCTCCATTACTGTAGTTGGTACTCTTTTATCTTTGTCCCAACCTTCTTGAATTTCTTTAATCAATTTATCTTCTTCTACAAAGAAAACATGTCCATCTACAGAAATATTACCAAAATTTGGTTGATAATCACAATCAAAAGTAAAACTAAATCTCAAACCTTTCTTTCCCCCTTGATTAAAACCTGCATCTTCTACATTTTTCAAAGAAACATTGTTTTTCACACTAATCTGTCCACCAGGAGAATCTAACTTTCTTTCTGCTGTAACATTATGTAATTTTGTTCTTACTACTGCCATATTGACCACCTTTATATTGTTTTAAAACCTATTTTCTAAGATTCTTTATATAATTTTCGAACTGGTATTCTAAAAACAAATACATTTCAATAAAAAAATAAAATCTTATAAAGAAAAAACAAATTCCAACTAAAATGAAACTCGTCGATGTTCATTGTCATCTCAACCAAGAATATTTCTTAGATAAGTTAGATGAAGTCCTTGATAGAGCAAAAAAAGCAGGATTAAAAGCAATCATTATCTCTGGAACTAATCCTTTAGCTAATCAACAAGTTTTAGAACTAGCCAAAAAAGATCCAATTCTCAAAGTCTCTTTGGGAGCTCACCCAATTGATGCCTTAGGATTATCAGAAGGAGAAACTGGTATTCCCAAACCTGAAGGAAGATTTGATTTAGATCAAGAACTTGAATTTATTGAAAAACACAAAGATCAAATTTTAGGGGTTGGAGAAGTTGGCCTAGATTTTCATTGGGATAAAGAACATTGGGAAGAACAAAAAGAAATATTTCGGAAAATAATTCGCTTCACTATCAAAATCAAAAAACCTCTTATTGTTCACACTTGGGATGCAGAAGAAGAATGTTTGGATATTTTGGAAGAAGAAACCAATGGGGAAATCCCTGTCGTCCTTCATTGTTTTGGTGGAAGAAAAGCACTAATCACCAAAGCTAAGGAACTAGGATATTATTTCACAGTTCCACCTTCAATTTTAAGAATTGGCAACTTCCAAACATTAGTCAAAAAAGTACCATTAACTCAATTATTCACAGAAACTGATGCCCCTTGGCAATCTCCATTCAAAGGAGAACGCAACGAACCTGCTTATGTTTTAGAAACCATAAAGAAGATAGCTAAAATAAAAAACCTGTCTGAAGAAGAAGTCGCCGACCAGATTTGGAAAAATTATGAAAAAGTTTTCTTATAGTTTATTTCTATAATCTCTTAAAACATTATTTACAAAAACCCCATCTCTAACAGGTTTTCCATCATGAAAATGATCGTTGTATTTTTCAGCAACTATTTTCCTTTTCACCCGACCATTCCGATGTTGATATTTTTTAGCCAAATCAATCACAAAATCCTTCTGTTCATCTGTAATTTTTTCTTTTGTTTTTGCTCCTTTTTTTCTTCTTAATCTATCTAAAATTCTACTTACTTGTTTTTTTGATCTACCTGATTCAGGAAATAATGAATTAACATCTTTGGTTAACTCATCCAAATTAACTCCACCACACCTTTTTCGTTCTGGATTTTGTGCCGCTTCCCAAATATAAGCTTCTTCTTGTGGACTAGGATAGATATAACCTTTTGTTGCTAAAGCTTTCTTAATCATTTCTTTTTTTTCTTCCCCAGTTTTACCATGCACCCCCACTTTCATTTCTAAACTTTTTTGACCACCAATTTTACCTCCTTGACGACCATATTCCTTATTTTCTTCCTTAGTAATTCCAAAAATCCCCCGCTCATCTTCCCTCATCTTTTCTAACGCCTGTAAATGATGTTCTTCCGCTAAATCACTTAATTCTTCTGACTCCAATAATCCTGTATAAGAATATCCTGGAAAATCACACCCAACAAGAGCATGACGTACAATACCTCTTGCAATGCTCTCAGTTACACCAAATTTAACTTCAACATCATAATCTCTTACAATATCTTTATGGGTGGAACCTCCTCGAAAATCATCTACAATTTCTGGATGATCTTTTTGCAATTGCCGACCATATTTTCCTTTCAAATGAATAGCAAACTGCTGTTTCTTAGGTAAGATACTTTCAGTTTGATCTTCTAATTCAACCATAAAATTCTAAAAATAAACCAACTTTATAAATTTTATCACTGAAAAGTAAAAAAATAAAAATTATTGCAATTTTGCAATCTCTTTCAGTTTTGCTAAAACTTTATTCATATTTTCATAGGCTTCAATAGTTGTTGGAGTTCCACTAGACCTAGCATCATCAACAACTTTTCTCACCGGAACTAACAAAGCCTCAATCTCAACCACTAACTTTTCAATTTTTTCCATTTTAAAACCTCCTTTTATACATCATAGAACCACTTAGGCAACAATTCATTTCCACCTAAATACTTCTTCTTAGTCGCTTCAGGAACAGTAAAGTTACTTGGATAATTAATCTCCCAAATCTTAATTGGTCCCCTAATTCTTCCCTGGAATAAGACAACGTCAGACAAGTAAGTATCCTTGTAAGTCAAATTAAAAGCACTTGTATCATAGTCTGGATTTTTTTGATTAAACACATATAAGTTAACCCACAAAGCATTCATTCCTTCTTCTGAAACATACATTCCTGCTCCGATTGGATTCTCTACACGACCTTGATTATTTAGTGTAGGTACTAATCTAAAACAACCTTTCAAACCAGGTTTATCAAATTTATACATTCTACCATTAAAAAAAATGCATTGTAAAGGTACATCTACTCTTTTGCCTCCATTAATCAAAGCAGCAGTTGGTTGTTTAAAATCTAAAACTACTCTTGTTTCATTATTCTCAGTTACACTTTTTTGTTGTACTGGTAAAAAGAATGCCCCAATCCCTGCACTTTTAGCTGGATAAACCATGTTATTCCAAACAAAATCATCATCTAACATATATCCCCCTTGGAAAGTGTAAACTGTCTCATTTCTTGTTTCTCTAGTCGCTTGTGGATTAATTTTAAATGTAGTAATCCAACTATACCTATCATAATTTTTATCTCCTCCAATTGAAGAATAAGCAGTGTATTTCCCAATTTCATCTGAAACAATTAGATAATGTGTTGTTTTATGTACTTTCAAAAATTCTAAAGCTTCAGTTTGACTTTGTCCAGTCAAAACATGTCTTCCCATCAAATGGTTCCAGTATTTTATTTTATTCGCTCCATCTAATACTGCGGCTCTTTGAAAACCACCTTGCACCCAATAACCATAATCCCACCAATGGCCAAACACTGCATCTTTATCAACATTTTCACGTACCCATTTTCCAGCGATTTGCCATTGTTGATTATAACCAGGACCAGAATATTTGGCTTGGTTCAAACTCTGTTCACTAAAGTAAGGCACCATTCCTTTTACCGGAACTGCAAAAGGGCTTAACAACATCAAAAACAACACTGCAATCCCTAACCATTTATACCAAGGTTGTTTGATTTTCCAAAAAAACTCACCCAACCACACTACTGCAAAACTAGCCAACACTGCCGTAATTGGAGTAAAAATAAAAATTAATCTTGCCGCTCCTCTTGCTGCAATAACCATTATCAAAAACCAGACTAAAACAAAAATATATTTCTTGTCCATATCTAATATCTTAGAATATGTTTCACGATCTTTATAGAACGATTTGAAAAACAAATAAGCAGCTAAACCCATAAAAATACCCAAAGACCCAAGATAAACAAATTTTGAAAGAGTATTAGTTCCATTAAATGTACTTGTTCTTGAATATCTACTTAACACAAAAGCCAAAAGAAAAACCAAATAAGCCATAGAAAAAGTGAATTTATTTTTCATTCTTCCAACCATTAAATAAAATAAAATAACTGAACCAGCCATAAATAAAACCAAATAAATTGGAATACTAAAAAATTTGGGACCAAAATAACTAATCCAATCAGTAAAATAAGGTTGGTGTTGCTCAGCTACTGTTAATTGCCACCTATCATTTCCCAAAGGGTGTAATAAATTATCACTAACTTCTTCCACTTGTAAATATAATGTAGCTGGTCCCAATAAGGCAAACAAACCAGCTATTCCAATTGCAAAACTAATCACTAAACTGAAAACACTCAAAGGAATCTTTCGTTTTAATTTATTCTTGATTTTTAAAATATCAAATTTAAACAAAACCAAATCAACCAACAACATAAACAATACTAAAAAGGCAATTCCAGTAGTTAAAGAACCAAGTAAAGTTTTCATTGTAAATTGAGGTAAAAAAATAGTTGTAATATAAACAAAACCAATCACCCAAAGTACATATTGATAAACATCTTTTTTCTTCAACTTATCAAAGAAAAACTCCACCAATACAAACAAACTAATAATCAAGATTAAAAATTTCCAACCCCCCCAACTTAATCCCATTAGGCCTGTGAAAATACCTCCCAACAACCCCCATCCAAGAGTAGATCCTACTTTTTTAGATTGCCAACCAAGAACATAAAAATATAATGCCATAAACATCAACATCATTCCCACTGCTTCGTGATCAGAAAAACCAGCCATCGTCCGATGTAAATAAGAAGGCACTATTGCCAAAAACAAAGTTGCAATCAAAGCTACTTTCTTGTCGAACAATCTCGCCACCAATAAAAAAAAGAATACTAACCCAATCGCAAAAGTTATTGGTGGATATATTACATCAACATATTCTAAAGTAACATTTGGATTAAAAAAATGGATTATTTTATACAAATAAACAATAAAATAACTCATAAATGCATAATTTATAGTTGCTGCTCCTTTGGGAACAAATCGAGAAAAATCATGAGCCATCAAACTTCCTTTTTCTAAAATAATATTTGCATATTTAAGAAAAATATGTGGGTCCAAAGCCATTGGAATATATTTTCCTGTAGTTACATCTTTTAAGTTCTTTAAATTCTGAACCCTAATATTGGTTCCAAACCAAACAATTATTGCCAAAAAAAGATATACAATCCATTCTTTCTTTTTCTTTAAAAAATTAACTACATGGTCTCTCTTTTCTTTTAAATCAATTTCTTCAGCTTTATCAGTATCTTCTGTTTTAAAAAAATTCTTTATTCCTTTGACAACTTTTTCTCTTTTCTCATTTAGTTCATCTTCCATTTTATAATATACCTAACAAATTATATAACAATCTTTCACTTACTTTATTCAATTCAACTTCATCATTAGCATTCAAAACTAAACATTTATTAACTGCTTCAATCGCAGAGTTATTATTTTTTTGAAATACTAAACTATTTTTATTAGAACAGTCAATCAGAGGAATATCTGGACAACCTTTTTCCTTAATACATGCCTTTACCACCACCACATTCCTATTATAAAAAAATGTTCCTAATTTATTCATTGCTAAATCTGTATTCAAAGTAACTCCAGGTTCATAACCAAAATATAACTTCCCATCACTAAATAAATTATAAGTTGGTAAATTCATACTAATATTTGCTAATTGATCTGGTAAATATTGAAAATAATAAAATTCTTTTCCTACTTGAAATCTCCAACCCTGGGCATCTAAATAGAAAACATGGTTTTTATATTTCTTAACATTTTCATCTTCAGTAAAAAAACTCCCTCCAATAAAACCCAAAATACTAAAAGTCATAATAAAAACTATAAACACTCCAACCAACTTTTTTTTATTATCTTTACGGGTTCTAACCATATATATTACCTATTTCCTGTTTGAAGAAATACTTTTTATTTAAAGGTTTTGATGTTTTAGAATAATATATTAAAGAAAAACCAAAGAATTTTTAAATCAATCCCATTTCCAAACTAAACATGGAAGGAACAATAATGCACTTTCGTCAAGGAAGACATCATCAAAATACTAAACAACTAATCATTAAAGTAGCTGATACTCCAGAAGAAGCAGAAAAAGTTATCGGTAAAAAAGTAACCTGGACTTCTTCAGGAAAAGACAAGAAAGAAATCTCTGGAAAGATTTCTGCATTACATGGTAGAAAAGGTTGTGTTCGAGCAGTATTTTCAGAAAAAGGTGTTCCTGGACAAGCACTTGGACAAAAAATTAAGATTGAATAGTTATATTTTTAGTTTTCTATTTATAATTTAAGAAAAAAGTAAAAAAAATAAAAAAATTTAAGCAGCACCTATTGCTTTCAAAAAGTTAACTTCTTGTGATATCAAAATATTATGTCTACTTTTTGCAGTTTTTATTCGAGATCTAGCTGTTGCCCAATTAGGAGGAGTAGAATCTATTGCTGCTTCTACCGCATCCATAGCTGTTTCAAAAGCCCTTAAAGGTGCAGCCATAGCCGTGATATATCCTTGTGCAGTTGTTCTATCTGCAGCACTCTCGATATGGTCTTGGATATCTTTATGTGACCTAGCTACTAATTCTTCAATCCTTTTCATAATCTTATCACTTTTTCTCAACTTCTTTTTTATTTTAGCCACAGCTACCCTATTTCTTATATCGTTCTCAATATCTCTTAAAAGACCAGGTTCTTTATTAAAATCATCTCTTCCTCTTCTTCTCCACCATCGACCTAATGCTTTCTTTGTGCCTTCTGGCATTTCTACTTCTTCAATATTTGGAAAAATTGCTTTGTATGCATAATACACTGTTAGAACTCCAAAAGCAACACCAACCATGGTAAAAATTGAATCTAAACCAGTCCAAATCAATCCAGCTCCTACTTGCTGTCCAGCTCCGACTAAACCAGCTACTCCTCCACTCATAGCAGTTCCAACATAAGCAGCCACACCTGCTATAATAAATTTAGCAACATAATCAAACCTTTCAGTTCCATCAAATACCTTAAATATTAAATATGCAGCTCCTAACAACGGTCCAGCAACCATCAACGCATAAAATACTCCTCCATACATTTGAAAAACTTCTTTTACTAAGTCTCCTGGAATAGCCAAACCAGAAATCAAACCCAGAATTAAAGAGATAGCTATCCTTACATTTCTAGCATAATTTTTTAACAACAATTGAGACCCACCAAACAATATACTAAAAATCAACAAGGTAAATAAAACTCTTCCTGCTACAATACCCAATGTACTTCCCCTAGTTAATTCGTCCCCAATATCAAAGAAAACAAATTTTAAAATTCCACTATTAAAACTATCTTTAATACTATCTAATATTCCTGCGGCTTCTACAAAACCAGCAAAAAAAACCAACATCAATAAACTTAATATCCCTAACTGCAAAACCTTATTCTTCATTCTTTATCACCTTTTTAATTTCTTTTTTTCTTAAGATTTTAATAAACTATTAATCTCAATTAGTCTAAACAAAACTATTTAATTATTTAAAGTTTTCCATCATATATCATAAAATCCCACGAAATCTTTATAAATCATCATTAAATCAAGAATAAAAATGACACATATCAACTTAGTTAATCCAAATGAACTGATCAACAAAGTAGCTGAAGAACTAAAAAAACAAAAATTAGTGGAACCTTTAGAATGGTCTAAGTTTGTTAAGACTGGACACAATCGAGAAAGATTACCAGATAGTCCAGACTGGTGGTATTTCCGAGCTGCAGCAATCCTAAAAAGTGTTCATAAATTGGGACCAGTAGGAACTCAAAAGTTAAGAACTAAATATGGTGGTAGTAAAAATAGAGGACATGCACCAAATCGTTTTTACAGGGCTTCTGGATCAATTATTAGAAAAATCTTACAACAACTAGAAACTTCAGAATTAATTGAAAAAACAGAAAAGAAAATTCATAAAGGAAGAGTTTTAACTCCAAAAGGAATTTCTTTTTTAGATAAAATCGCAGTACAAATTTCAAAAGCAAATAAATAAAATGGCAACTTACAAACACCCTGCAAAAAAAGGTCGATTAATAAAAAAATCTAAACAAACTAGATGGGCTCCTTTTTGGACTGTTTTCAAAATCTATGGTCAAGGAAGAAAAGTTCATCCAAGTAGACACACAGATGTTAAAAGAAGTTGGAAAAGAACCAACACTAAAGCATAAAAATGGCTAAAACAGAAAGTAAAAAATTAGAACGAACTTATAATATTCCACTTAGAAAAGAATATCGAAAAGTAGCTAATTGGAAACAAACAAAAAAAGCTGTTAAAGCCACTAAAGAATTTCTTGCTCGACATATGAAATCAAATGATATTCGTTTAGGTAAACACTTAAACGAAAAATTATGGCAACACGGAATCAAAAACCCACCTCACCATGTTAAAGTTACTACCATCAAAGATGATAAAGGTGTAGTTCGAGCAGAACTTTTTGGCCATAAAATTGAAAAGAAAAAAGAAGAGAAGAAGAAATCAAGATTAGAAGAAGTAGCTCAAAAAGTAGGATTGAAAACTGATAAAAAACCTACTGAAAAGGAAGAAAGGAAGACTGAAACCAAATCTGAAGAGAAAAAAGAAAAACCAGCTGAGAAAACCCCCACTAAAGAAAAAACCGAAACATCCAAAAAAGAACAAAAATCAGTACAAAAAGAAGAGAAAGTTGAAAGTAAAGAAAAACCAGAATCTAAGTAATTCTACCAAAATTCTTATAAAGTATATACTAAAGTAGCTAAGTTATGAACCCTTTAACCCATGCCCATTTTGCTTTGGAATTATTTAAAGAAGATAATCTTTCTCAAGATGAAAAAGATCATTTAATTGTTGGTAGTTTCTTACCCGATATCCACATTACTGGGTTAATTCAATTTCATAAAACTCATAACCAAGGCCTAGAGTTTTTTCATTCTTTAACTGATCCATTACATAAATTCTTAGCTTTAGGAATGATTACCCATGGAGAATATCCCCAAGGCCTGGACTATCACACCCACAATAGTCAAGGATTCATAAAACAAAAACATAGTAAAGTTCTTCCTTTAGCTCAAAAATATAAAAAAAGCATTGGTAAATTAAATGGTAGTACAGTTCATTACTTAATTGAATTTTCTGTAGATAATTTAATCGCAGAACGAGACCCCACTATTGTTAAGCAAGTATTATCTGCATTTAAAAATCCCAAAGTTAGATCTGCCATTACTGCTTTTTCTCATTTTTTAGGATTCAGCGAAAAGAAAAATAACAAGATTATTAATTTATTAAGAAATAAACATTTATTAAACTATTTCTACAATTTCTCTTCACCTGAAACTGCATCTCAAAATTGGTTAAATCTAACTTTTTATCGTAATATTAAAAGAGGAAAAAATCTGCCATTTAGAGAAAAATTCAAAAAATTAACTAAATTTACTTATTACAATTTTAAAAGAAAAATCAATGATGAACATATCACTAAATTGTTTTACGAAATTAATTCCCAATTAAGGCCATCCATACCTGGATTCTTAACCGAAAATAAAAACAAAATTATTGAATTAAAAAATGACCTCCTCAGAAATATTCGTTCTACAGAAAGCCGTCAGTGAATTTGGAAAAAAACCATCCGAACGAACAATAAAAGAGTTAATTGAATATGGTCTTGTTAATATTGATAAAAATAAAGGTCCCACTTCCCATTTAATTGTTGATTATGTCAAAAAAATTCTAAAAATAAAAAAAGCCGGTCATAGTGGCACATTAGATCCTGCAGTGACCGGAGTACAACCAATTGCTCTAGGCCGAGCCACCCGTATCACTCAGTTTCTTTTAACTGCTCCCAAAGAATATGTTGGAATTATGCATTTACATCATGAAATAGAAATAAACAAAATCAAAGAACTCATGAAAAAATTTATTGGAGAAATAACTCAATTACCTCCTGTTAAATCAGCAGTGAAAAGAGTGGAAAGGAAAAGGAAAATCTATGAATTAAAATTTTTAGAAATTGAAAAACAAGATATTTTATTTCGAATGAAATGTCAAGCCGGAACTTACGTTAGAAAATTCTGCCATGATTTTGGTGAAAAAATTGGAGTGGGTGCCCATATGGCAGAATTAAGAAGAACTCAAGCTGGCCCTTTAACTGAAAAAGATAACTTGATTTCTTTAACAGATTTACAAGATGCATATCATTTCTACAAAGAAGAAAACAATGATAAATACATAAAATATTGTTTACAACCGATTGAAAACGCCATCTCTCATTTACCTAAATGTTGGATTCTTGACACAACCATCAAAAGCCTAACCCATGGTCGAGATTTGGGTATCCCTGGAATTTCAAAATTAAACAACTTCAAAAAAGGAGAAACCATTGCCATATTAACCCTAAAAAATGAATTAGTTGCTATCGGAAATGCTTTAATGTCTGCTGTAGAAATCAACACCCAAAAGAAAGGTTTAGCTATTAAAGTTACGAAAGTATTTATGGAATCATTCTGATTTTGATTTTTGTTTTTCCTGTTGAACTTCAATCTTTTCTCTTTCCATTAATTCATTAAATTTTTTCCTAAGAATTTCAATAGCAGCAAAAGCTTGTTCTTGTTTTTTAAATTCTGCACTCAAAGCCACGTCAATTTCTGCATTCTTCTTCTCCTGTAACTTTCTTTGAGCAACTAACCAACTTATTTGTTTCAATTCTCCAGTTACTTGTAACCACAATTTATTGGCTTTATACAAATCCCTATTAGCCAAAACCAGATTATACAATTTTCCACCCTGTTGTCTCACACTGTCTGTTTTACGCATCCCCTCTCCCACAATTTCATTAGCCTCTTCCAGCAACTGTAATAAGTGTTTATTTGATTCCACAATCCTCACAAAATATTTCAATCTCTTATCTAAATTAACCTTTTTATGAACCTTATATGGACCAGATTCCCCCAACACAGTTTTGATATTTTTCTCCAAAACCACAATTTCATTGTCCAAATTAAGATTAGCTTTTTTGATGGATTGTTCCCATTTTTCCAAAGATTCTTTCATATCATTCAGTCTTTTTTCTTCTGTATTTAGTAACTCCAATATTTGTTTAAATTGGTGTAGAACCTCACTTGATTTTGCTTTAATTTCCTGAAACAACTTTGCATCTGGTTTAGCTTTATACTGGTTAATCATTTTATGGATTTCTTGAATTGATTCAATCAAATCGGTTTCTAAAACATAGATCTTCTCTTCCGTTTTTTCAACTTTCTTTTCTTCTTTTTCAATTTTTTTTCTCGCTAGCAAACCACCCAAAAATTTTTTCCAACCTCTTCGTTGATATCTTCTTTCTTTTCTTTCAAAATTAGCTTCTTTTCTCAAAGAACCACTACTCTTGAATTTACCTCGTAGATACCAAAAAATTCCTATCAAACTTGCTAAAATTATACCCAAAAATATATAGTCGCTTGTGGAGCCACCCAATCCTGAAAAAAAATCCCCAATTGCCATTATTTAAAGAAAAAGAATTAACTCTTATAAACCTTACCTAATTCAACAACCATCCCTTCCCAACCAGGATGAATAATTTGACTTTCACCAATTTTATCTTTCAAACCAGCATTCTCATGTAAATGCCCACAAATAACCAATTTAGGTTTCAATCGCTCAATAAATTTCCGATAATCTTTATTGCCAACATGTCTTTTACCCAATTTATCTAAATCAGTTCCAAAAGGAGGACCATGTAACATCAACACCACTTTATCACGTTGATATTCGCCATACCATTTCCTCGCTATCTTTCTAAATACAGGATCTTCCAAAGAAAAACCTCCTCCCCCATATCCTAAAATAACATAATCTTCAACTCTCACAACTCGCTTATGAATATCAACTAAATTATCATAATCTCCAACTAACTTCTTCAAAACATCTTCTCCTTCATGATTTCCGGGAATAACCAAAACCTTCTTTCCAATCGAATTTAATTTCTTCAAAAAATATCTCAAACCATCTTCAAAATTAGTTAAATCCCCTGCCATCAAAACTAAATCTATATCTGGGTCTTTAGCCCGTTTGATTAATTTCTTAAGTAAAGGTTTATCTCCGTGCAAATCAACAAAACATAACACTTTCATAATCATCAAGAAATATAAATTTTATTTAAACTTTACTTTTCTTCTTTTTCTACTTTCTCAACTTTTTCTTCTACTTTTTCATCCACTTCAACTTTTTTTTCTTCTTTAATCTTCACTTCTGCTACTTTTACTTTCTTCTTCTCTTCTAACTTAACAACTCGCATAATCACATCTCTAACTGGATATATCTTCTTCAGTTTATTTTTCAAATCCATTTGGATCTTATACTTCAACAATTCACTTACTAAAACATCCATTGGCAATTTCTTAACTTCTTTTGCCAACAATTCCAACATTCTCTTTCTGATTGCGGTTTTTACAGATTTAGTTACTGGGTTAATTGTTATCGCCATTGGTTTTAATCTAACTTTCTTTCCTTCTTTTGTTTCTAATACAAAAGAATCATCAATCTTCCCAGTACTACGTCTTGTTAATTTTTTGATAAAAAAAGACATATAAGCATAACCTACAACTTCAGTTTGTAAATTATTGCCTGTAACTTCTTTAATTCTTAAAGAAACATAAATATTTTGATCACGAAAACTTCCAGTTAACTCTTTTAAATTAACTTTTAAAGTTCTACCTACAGCTGGTTCCGGATTATCAAGATAAGTTTCCCCAATCTCTTTGTGTCCCATAAACTTAGGAGCGAAGATTGGAAACCATTTTTTCTTTTTAGTCTTGATCTTACTTACTTTTTTCTTTACTTTAGCCATGTTTTATGTCTAGATTGATAGTTCATTTAAAAATGTTTTGGGAGTATCTTACACTTCTAACACAGATTGAGGAACATATTTGTCTTTAATCATATTGCCCCCTTCAATTATCTTATATTTAGAAATAGAAAAATTAGTTCTCAAATCCCTTAAAACATCTTTTTTACTATTCTCTTCCTCTTCAATTTCTAATAAAATATCATAATTACCAATCAATCTCGTTAAAGAAACAATATTACTGTGAGTCAAAGCAAATTGTAATATTTTTTTATCGTCAGTTAATTTCATTGACGCTGAACTAATCAATACTTGTTTTTTCTGAATCCCAATTTTTTCAATATCAAAGATAGTTGAATAACCTCGGATAACTTTGTTCTTTTCCATCTTCTTCCTCAATCTAATAATTGTTTTAGGGTTGAGTTTTGTTTTTTTATGTATCTGAACAATGCTTTCTGTAGAATTTTGATACAACAAATTCAAAATATTTTTCTCTTTATTACTAATTTTATATACATCTCTATCACCAGAAATAATTGATTCAGCTTCTCTTTTATAGCCCATCAAATACTTTTTATTGTAAATATGTTTAACTACAATTGGATATGTTTCTGCCAATAAAACAGTCTTCTTAAATTTTTGTAAAAAAACCCACATTAATTTGTTGTATAGAGATAGATTAGGAACGCAAAAAACAACCGCCAAATCATAACCTTGTTTTAGCTTCTCAATCTGCACTACATGATCATTATTTTTCAAATAATTAACCACTTCTTTAATATTTTTATTGTCAAAATCAGCATAATTGAGATAAACCAACACTTGTAATAACCCAAATTTAGCCGGATCGACGACCATACTGTATCCAATTATCTTCTTTTTCTGTTGCCAACTTTGAATTAAATAACTAGCAGATTGTTGACTAATTTTTAATTTCCTACCAAGTTCTTTAGTTTTTATACGACTATTTTGAGAGAGTTCATAAATAAATTTCTTAATTTTAAGTTTCATTTTTTGTAGAAAGTTTACTTAGTTTAAATATTTTTGGATTTTCTACAAAAATTAGAACTTTACATATTTAAATATACTTACAACAATAATAAAATATAAAATGATTTGCGACAAAGAAAACCAACCGGATGCTTGGCCTTACTTACCAGCACAAAAAAAAACAGAAAATAAAAAACCAGATGAGTTTGATCCTCGGGCAGATTATCAAACATTGGCTAAACAACATTTAGATCGTGAGCCTCGAAGTCCTCAAGAAGAAACTTACCTCTCATTTTATGATCAAATTAGCAATTTGTAATTTCTTAATTCTAAGAAATTTTCCCATTATTAAAATATTATAGATATTTCATAAAAATGACCTCAACTATTGGAGCGGAAATTGAACTTATCCTCGTGGATAAAAAAGGATATGTTAGCAACAAAGCTCTCGAAATATTATGTGATCCAAGAATCGAAAATGTTCAATGTTATGCACATGAAGGTACTCTTGCCCAAGTAGAAGTTAATTCTGATCCAGCACCAACTATAAAACAACTACACCAAGATTTAATTCAAAAACTAGTTTTCTTAGATCAAATTTGTCAAGAATATGGAGTTCGCCCGATACCTATGAGTGAAATGGGTGCAGGAAAAGGAGAAATCAATCTTTCTCAACAAAAACAGAAAGAAAGAATTCCGATTTATGAATCACTTTTTGGGAAGAAAAATGTAGAATCGCTGCTTACAAATTCCGGCGTTCATTTACATTTTTCACAAACACCTGGAAGAGAAATTGACCAATACTTAATACTCCAAAGTTTAGAATTCCTCGCTTATGCCTTAACTTCTACCTCCCCTATCAATCACAAAGGCAACAATAGTTTAAATGATCACCGAATCAATTATCATCGTAATATTGTGTTTGCAGATATACCTGAATTCTCCCACTTATCAACTTACCCTTCTTCTTTAGAAGATATTAAAAATATTCAAAACAAAAATTTCCAAAAAATTCTTCAAAAAGCAATAGAAAAAGGAATTACTGAAGAAGAATTCAATCAATCATTTAAACCACATAATCTTGGCTATCAAGCTGTCCGAAACCGACCAGAAATTGGATTAACTGGCACTAACGAACTTAGAAGTCCTGATGCTTGTACAATAGATGTTCTTACTCCTGTAGCTGCCCTCTTCAAAGGAATCTATGATTATGTAACTGATAGAAATTTGAAAGTGGTTGTAGCTGATGAAATGGGAAATTATCGCATTACTAAAAAAGAATCAATAATTCCTCACCCAGATTCTAATCAAAAAATTCAAAACACCACTATTGAAGATGGAATCAAACCAGATTTCACCATTGATTTACTTCGTTATTTTTTACCTTTTGCAGAAAAAGGATTATCTTCTGAAGATCAACCTTATCTTCAATCATTTCATTCTACAATAAAAAACAGAGAAAATCCTGCAAACCAAGTTATGCAACACTTAAACCAGCTAGGTTATACTGGATCTCATTTTGGCCCAGAACAAACTTCACAAGCCGCTCAATTCATGCGGGCCTGGCACCAAAAAACTCTTAACTACCAATCTACTCCTAATTAAAATGTGTCGCATGCTCATAGCCACTGGAAAAGTACCTATGAATTCTTTGATTGATGGAATTATTACTATGGCCCTAGATCAAAGTACTTCTCACGAACACAACCAAAGAATTGGACAAGGAAATTGGACACATGGAGATGGATGGGGAATCGCCTTTTTAAGAAACAATGAATGGATTTTAGAAAAATCACCCCGACCAATCTATGATGATCCCAAAATTGATAGATTTAGAAATATCAAAACTAATTTAGTAATCATTCATGTAAGGAAAAAAAGCATTGGTGATGATATTGTCTTAAATAATTGTCATCCTTTTCAACACCAAAATTTTGTCTTTTGTCATAACGGCACCATTAAAGAAAAAATATTTCATCACCCTCAATTCCAACCATTAGGAACAACCGATTCAGAAAGATTGTTTTATTCCATTCTAAGTAAAGAAAATCTAACTCAAGCCATAAAAACAATTCTTGACCAATATAAAACCGCTAAAGGTAGCAATATCATACTCTGTAATAAAGAAAATTTTTATGTTTATATCAAAGAAAACAAACACCCTTTATACTATCAAATGGAAATTACACAAAACAAAGATTTAACAATTGTATCTTCAGAAAAATTAAATGGTTTTAATCACTTAACTTGGGAAAAAGTATCGCCAGGAAAAGTTTTCGCTATCAAACATATAAACTAAAATGAACATCGCAATACCTAAAGAAACCAAAATCGGAGAACACCGAATTGCCATTATTCCAGAACACGCTAAACAATTAATCGATGCTGGTCATCGAGTATTCATAGAAAAAGATGCTGGTAATAAAGCAGGTTTTCCTGATCAAGAGTATGCCAAAGTTGGAGTGCAAATTCTTAAGAATAACGAAATATATAACAAAGAAATAGTTGTTAGAGTGAAAGAACCCCAACTATCTACCTTAAGACCAAATCAAACTCTAATGGGTTATTTGCATATTGAAAAAGGCCAAAATCCAGAACTAAAAAATGAATTACTACAAAAACAAATAACAAGTTATTCTTTTGAAGAAATTAGAAACCCACACACCCAAAAAAGAGAAATTAGTTTAGGTTTTGAAGCTGGTGTAGTTGGTATGTTTGAAGGACTAAGACACTATGGAAAAATTCTTGAAAGTAAAAACCAAATTAATCCTTTTCATCAAATCAAATCTATGAAAGAATATCCCACTAAACAAGAAGCATATCTAGCTCTTCGCCATATTAACCCTAATGAGTGGGAAGCAAATATTTGTATTGCTGGTTATGGCTTAGTTAGTAAAGGTTGTCAGGAAGTTTTAGCTCAACTAAGCCACCCTCCCACCATATTAAAAGAAGTTGATACTGCCCGTACAAATATATTCGATCAGGAACATAGCTATATTTGGAATCATCTTAAAACCAGTGATATTTTTGTTAATGCCATCGTCTGGCAACCAAATCAACCAAGAATTATCACAAAAAATGATTTAGAAATGATGGTCGACCAATCTTTAATCATTGATATCTCTTGTGATCAAAATGGAGGTATTGAAACTTGCACCCCAACTTCTTGGGAAAATCCCACTTACAAAATAATCACTTCAAACGGAAAAACAATCCATCATTATTGTGTAGATAACCTCCCTTCAGCCATGGCTAATGAATCTTCAATTAATCTTAGCTCAATGGTTTTTCCATTTGTCTTAAAAGTAGCTAACCGAGAAGAATTTAATTCTGGTCTAATGACCAGAAAAGGAAAATATGTTTTCAATTCTTTACAACATCTTTAGTTAACACTTGATTTACTATTAGGCTACCAAATGAATATTTTTCTTCTAAAACTTCTTCTTCCCCTTTAACCGAATAAACTTCATACACCAAGGGCAAACCATAAAAAATACCTACAGACATTCTTACAATTCTTTTATTTCCATCTACATATTCCAATACTGTAGCTTTTTTATTCTCGATTACTACTTGAGTAGTTGGTTTAGCTCTTGCATCAATATTTTGAATCAATGACCAAGGCTTTTTTATCAACTTTTCTTTATCATAATTCAAAACATACTTCTTTTCTTCCAAACCACTACATAAAACAGATTTTGAATCACAATACCCCATAGCTGTTTTCTTATCTTCATCCAAATACACTGCAGTATAAAAATCACTATCATTAAATTTAATTGGAGAAGTATAAACTTTTTTAGCTTTTAGTCCTTTAATATAAACCTGATGAACAGTTCCACCATAATTTCCAAAAGTATCTTTTATCCGGGGTTGAAATAAATATTGGTAATTAGTAATCTCTTTACTTGTTGAAATCAACTTAGCTACTTCTTTATCTTTAGTTATTTGTTCAGCAGCTTTACCCCAATCTACAGTTACGGTTTCTTTCTTTTCTACTACTTTGTTTTCCGTATTCTTTTCCACTGTATTTGATTTGTCTACTGACATCAATTTATCTGAAGTACTTGTCTGTTTCTCTGTTGCACATCCAATCAAAAACAAAACTAAAATTAATCCGCAAATAAAAGTTATTTTTTTCATAAAAAGAAGAAAATAAAAAGAAATATAAAAAGTTAACTCCAATATTCTGCTGTTACATACAATTGAGGGAGTCTTTGTTTCTCTGGATAAGAATACCTGAACAAAGTAGGTTTTCCAGTCAAAGTTCTATAAGTCATCTCTCCACCCATGCTTGTATATCCATAAAAAATATCTACTTTTCCTTCGGGAGTTAATAAAGGATTTAAAGTCTCATCCAAACCAAGTGTAGAAGTGATTATACCTGTTTGATCTCCTCGTAAACTCAAATTTATTACAGCTGGTTTCTGGTTATCATAATCATTAATATTGGGCGTGGTAATGATTAAAGGAATAGATTCAGAAGTAGTCATAAATCTTCCAGGATAATATTCCCCTACTGTAATTTTTGCCCCATAACTATCTACAATAAAAATTTGGGTACTTGCTATTTTGGTATCACCATTTAAATCAACTAAAATAGTAAAATCTTTAGCAGATTTTGTTGAAAAATTTTCTACCTTAAATGAATGGCCTCCCAATTTAATTGTTGTTACATCTTTTCCAGACACAGTATTAACAGAATATTCTAATGTATTTCCATCTCCTAAATTTTTAAATTTAATTTTAGGAGCAGTTGTTGAACTCTTATCTGCTCCTAAATATTGTAAAGCATAAGATTTAGCTGTCCCTTTTATGACATCTCCACCAGTAACTACAAAATAATCATTTTTACGAATAGTTGCATCTTCTTTCAAGATCAATAATTTATCAAATGCACTTCCTCCTTCACTTAACTGGATAAATCCTTTACTAGCAGTATAGGCCAAAGGCATATCAACTTGCTTATCACTTCCATCATACCACACCAAATTATACCTCCCATTATTAGGTGCATACAAAGTAATATTATTAGTTTTCTCTTGAGTCAATCCTTTATACTCAACATCCCAGTTATTAGTAAACAACACTTCTTTCTCTTCTCCAACTGATGTAATAACTTCACTCAATTTCTTACCTGCTCCAACATAGTAATTATCTTGTGCAATCATTTCTATTTGAATCATAGAAATCTTAACTTTTTTGTTATCATCAGAACCTGTGATAATTACATTTGCCCCATCTATAGACTCACCATTAACTGTTAACTCTGTAGAATAACCACTATCAGTAATATCATTATCTTTTAAAACATAATTCATCGCTCCCAAATAAAAACTTGCTCGATGAACTCCGCCTGCATAAGCTTGATATAAAATATCACTAACACCTAAATAACGTCCATCTTTCAATTTATGCATTTCCCCTACTTTCAATTTACTAGTAGTTTGTCCATTAACTTTAAACTGAACTTCATCAGAATCCATGAATACTAAATCAACCTGGTAGGCTTTACCCGCCATAGTATAACTCTTTCCTTTTCCCTCTAATAAAATTCCACTTTCTGAACCCCCCATCAAAGTCAATTCTACATCTTTTGATGTTGATCTTCTAGCTTTAACCAATGAAAAAATTTCACCCATCATCTGTATTTTAGTATCTTCAAAAAATTCCAATATCTTCCCATTAGAATCTGCTAATCCAGAAGAATTATAGATCAAACTTTCTGCATCTTTTTGAAATTCCAAACTATACTTAGCAATTTGGTCACCCATTTTAATAAAAAAGAAATCGGCAGTAATATCATCATCACTTTCAGCATATTTTACCAAATTACTGTTATCTTGTTTCTTAAAATAAAGATACTGAGCATAATCAAATTTACTTTTATCTGCTGTTACATAAGTTCCATCTTCTAAAGCTTTCAAATCACCTTTATGCAAAAAATCAGCAATATCATAAATAGTCTCTCCTTTCATATATGAAGGAGTAATATTATTATTAGCCATCTCCAATTTTTTAGAATTAGTCTCTACTTTCCAAGATTCAGTTTTCTTAGTTAAAGATTTTTTCACACAAGCACTAAAATCAAAAGCACTACAATCTGATTTACAATAAACATTTCCACCGATATAATCCATAGAATGATCAGTACACAAACTATCTCCCACTAAATCGGTTCCATCACAAATCTCTTGACCTTCTTGTTTGTTGTTTCCGCAAGTAAATGTGGCAGTTATTTTTTCCGTTCCCTTATAAGTATATCCTTCTTTTTTAGCCATTAATCTACAAACTTCTTCATTAACAACTGGGTAACGGCCTGCTCCGACACACATTGTATTAATGTTAAAACCCTTATAAAATGTTGCTTCACTTTTTGAATGATCCAAACAACAAGTTGGTTTATTGTTTTCTAGAGTGCATGGCTCTCCTGCTTTGTATACTTCACCTGTAGCTGGCCCACAATCAGAATCATGGCAATCTATGTATTCATCCCCATCATTATCTATCCCATCAGCACAAAGCTTCTCTGTTTTTATTGGAGATGGTGCAGCAACTTTCTTCATCATACCCCAGCTAAATGAAGATTCTGCTGGAACATCATCACCAGCACAATAGATTTTATTGATATCATTAATAAATCCTTTAGGATCAATCTTGAAATCCACAGCAATAATACCTTTAGTTTGTCCACAATCCCAAAATTTATTTCCATTAGGTTCGCCTGAATTCTCATTAACTCCTTGATTTCCACCACAAAAACCTTTAATTTGGTGCATTTGTAAATCATTATTATAATTTCCTTGCAATCCAGTTAAAGGGTCATTTCCACAATCAAAGTTAAAAGTAGCTGTTCCTTTTGTACCTATTACTTCTGAACTTGATCCTTTATCACATTTAATTTGAAATTGACCAACTAACTTATAATTATGTTTACCAGAAAAACTTAACGCAGATTCACCAGAAGGACATTTGGTTATGATATTTTGATATCCTCTTGCATATTCTAAACAAGTTTCTTCACATTTAGCCACTTTTTCAGGTGGTAAATCCCAACAATTTTTATTTTGGGGTTGCATACATAAATCTAATTTCTCCCAACAACCAGGAGTTTGATCGCAAGCTTCCCAATCTTTGAAAAAAATTGCTTTTCCAGATAATGCTTTCTTACCTGTTTTAGAAGTCGTACTTTTCGAACACCCAACCAAAATCAAAGAAATCACCAACAAACCTATTAATAAAAACATATAACTTTTTTTCATCTTAATACACCTCATTTTAAACTTATTATTTTAATAATAATAATAATAGAATTATTTTTTTATTTATAACTATTTCGATAATTAAAAATCAATCAACAACCTTAAAACCTTTAAACCTCAAAATCTTACGCACCGAAGCATCAATTCTATCTTCATCAATCTCTCCTTTCCATACTGCTTTCTCAATTACTTTGATCATATTGTAAATTTCATTAGGATCAGTATTAAAATTCAAAATCACATCAGAACCAGCTTTAAAAACATCAACATACATTGCATCTAAAGTAGGATAAAATCGTTTCATTCCTTGCATATTAATCTCATCACTAACAATCAATCCTTTAAAACCAACATCTTTTTTCAAATGATCAATTATCCTTTTAGAAGCCACTGAAGGTTTACCTTCTGAATTAACTTTTCCATAAGTAATTAAATGACTTACCATCACTGCTTTAGTACTCGAACGCTCAGATAATTTCCTATAAGGATACAAATCATTATTATTAATTTCTGCTGCTGCCAAATATTTATGGGGATCTTTAATTACCAATGTTTGTCCTGGGTAATGTTTAATAGTTCCAGTTATCCCTTCATCTTGTAAACCTAAAATATATGAATTAGCCAATTCCGAAATATTTTCTTTTCCTCCAGGAAAATTTCGACATTTCCAAATCTGGTCATCTAAATCAACTACTGGTGCAAAATTAACAGTAACTCCTAACTCTTTCAAATATTTCCCTTCTAACTTACCTTTTTCAAAAGCTTGGCCCACTGTTGTTATATTTCGAGCTGCCGTAAAATTTCGGTAATGGGCAAAAGGATTAACACATCCTTCTAAATCCACAGTTACCATAAAAGGAACTTTCATTTCTTTTTGAAAATGAGTTATAGTATTTTTAAACACTTTTTCATTAGCCAAAGTATGTAAATGGATCCCTCCCACTTGCATCTTCTTCAATGCTTCCGAATAATACTTAACTCCCAACACCACTGTCATTTGCGCAATTTTCTGTTGCAAACTCAAATCATCTAAATCTATTGTATTATCTACAATAATAGGTCCTGGTTGTCGCGGAACAAAAAAACCTTTGCTCTGTCCAAAAACTAATAAAACTAAAACAATATTCAAAATTACTAAAACTACAAATAATAAATAACTCTTGTCAAATCTTCCTCTTTTTTTTACCATCTAACAACCTCTAAAACAGGTAATCAAAATAACCTTCTTTTTTACAATAATTATATTGTTTATTATTTACTAAAAATTGAATCGTTCCTTCTCCCACATAACATTTCTTATCCACTTTTGCCCCTTTTCCATTAACCATAAGATTCTTATTCCAAGGTTCACATTTTAATTGTTTTTGTAATTCTGCACAACAAACTGGAACATCAAATAAAAAATTATTCTCTCCTTCATAACTAGTAATACAAACTGGCACAGATTGATCAAACCAGTATGCTGCCTTACCTAAAGAAGGCATCTTGGCTCCAATTAAATAAGAAAACAACACCATTGCAGTAAGAATCAAAGCAATATTCAAAATCATCAAATTCTTTTTATTATTAATATATAAAAAACTAAAATTCTGCTTTTTTTTAACCTTTTTTTTACCCATTAAGTTGTGATAATCTTTTTCCCTATTTAAAATTACCGAAAAAAAGTATGAATTTAAATCATTCAAAACCAAAAATATATAAATCCCCTCCCAATTTAGTTTTTATGAAAGTAAATATCTACACTAATCCTCATTGTCCTCATTCAAAGAAAACTTTAACTTTCTTCAGAAGAAGAAAAATTAAATTCGAGGAATTAACATTATTCAAAGAAGCCCAAAATAGATTTGATGTTATCTATAAAACTGGAATGATGTCTACCCCTGTAATTGAAATTGATGATGAGATAGTAGTTGGTTTTAATGAACCAAGATTAAAAACTCTTTTGAAAAAAAAGAAATAACCCTATAATTCTTGTAATATTTTTTCTGGATCTTCTCCTTCAAAAATAATTCTATACAATCCACCAATCAAAGGTAATTCTAAATCAAATTTTTCTTTTAATTTGGGTACTTCGCCCAATAAATTAATTCCTTCTACTACCATATTCATCTCTTTAATTACTTCATCTATTTTTCGACCTTTACCTACTTCCTTACCAACTGTTCGATTTCTTGAATGTTCACTAGTACAAGTAACAATTAAATCTCCTAATCCTCCTAATCCAGAAAAAGTTTCTTCTTTTGCTCCCCACTTCATTCCAACTTGTTTAATTTCTTCCAAACCTTTAGTCATTACATACGCTTGAGCATTATCTCCCAATCCCATTCCATCCAAAACCCCAATAAAAACAGCCAAAATATTTTTTAATGCAGCCGCCACTTGTACACCAATTAAATCTTCTGTCAAATCAACTTTTAGATTATCACTTTCAATCTCTTTTTTCAATTCTTGATCTTCTGAACCTGCCAATACAATTCCACTAAACATCCCTTTCCCTACTTCTTCTGCATGTGTTGGACCATATAAACAATAAACTTTTCCTTTAACTTTTTCACTCACTATCTCACTTAACAATTTTAATTCTTTACCAAAACCTTTCGAGCAGATAAAAATCGGCTGTTCTCCAATAAATTTCGCAGCTTTCTCCATTGTAATCTCAATTTTACTAGAAGGTACCACTAACAAAACCATATCACTATCTGACAAAACCTCTTCCATTTCATTAGAAACAAAAATATTATCCAATAATTTAACTTGAGGTAACAAAGGGCAAACTCTATTTTCCTGCATTTCTTTAACTTGTTCTAAAAAGAATTCCCAAATCTTAATATCATGTCCTTTTCGAGCTAAATGCATAGCTAAAGCAGTTCCCCAACTTCCTCCACCTAAAATAGCAATTTTCATCTCACAGAAAAAAATTCATTAGTTTAAATAATTATGCAACTACTCTTTCACAATAACCTTTCCCGTTCTTCCTTTAATTACTAAATCAACATAATCATATTTTCCTGCTTTAGAAAAGTTCCAAGTAAAATAATCTTTAGGTTCCAAAAGTTTACTTCTTAACTCTTCTGCCTCTCTAACTCCCGCAATCATTGATTTAAAAAAAGCATGTTTGTTTTTCCAAACAATTGGTTGCCCAACTTCAACTTCTACTGAAGAAGGAACAAACCCTTTTTCAGTAATTTCAATTATAACTGGTTCTAATTTTTTCACTGGTTTTTCTACTTCTATAGCCACCAATTTATCTTCAGGAATGCTTCCATCATTAGTAACAGTAATATTAAACTTTTTTAATGGACTCAAACCAAAAAAACTATATGGATCATACTCAAAATAAAAATTATATGCTCCATTACCGGCAATAACTAAAAATCCAACTGCTAATAAAATTATCAACAAGATTAATTTTTTCATCCTCTTTTTTCACCTAAGATTAAGTAAACTAACTTGAATTATAAAGTTTTCTAATTTAAATCTTATTATATTATATATTTCCCCAACCAATAATCTTTATTAAGCAAATCTGGCTCCTTCTGATATGCAAACCAAATATATCATCGTTACTGGCGGAGTTCTTTCTGGATTAGGCAAAGGTGTTGCCGCCGCATGTATTGGGCATCTTTTAAAATCAAGATTAAAAATTGTTCCGATGAAATTAGATGGTTATCTTAACGTTGATCCTGGAACTATGAATCCAATTGAACACGGAGAAGTTTTTGTTTTGGATGATGGTGGAGAAGTAGACATGGATTTTGGTCATTATGAAAGATTTCTTGATATCACTTGTAAATTTGAATGGAACTTAACCATGGGTAAAGTTTTCGAAGAAGTTAGAAAAAAAGAAAGAAAAGGAGATTTTTTAGGTCAAACAGTTCAATATATTCCTCATGTTGTTAATGCCATTAAAGAAAAACTAATCACAACCGCAGAAAAAGAAAAGGCAGACATTATGTTGATTGAAATTGGTGGTACTGTTGGAGATATTGAAAATGAACTTTACATTGAAGCTGCTCGACAATTAAAAAGTGAAATTGGTAGGGAAAATATCTTATATGTTCATCTTACTTATGTACCAATTCCTTCTAATGTTAATGAACAAAAATCAAAACCCACCCAACAAAGTGTTAAAATGTTAAGTGAAAGAGGAATTCAACCAGATATTGTTATTGGCCGGTCTGAAGAATATCTCACTGAAAAAATAAAAAGTAAAATAGCTACTTTTTGTGGTGTACAAAAAGAAGAAGTTATTAGTGGAGTAGATGTTGATAATGTTTACAAAATTCCATTAATTTTTGATCAAGAAGGAATTAATGAAATCGCTCACCGTAAACTAAGACTTTATAGTCCTCCTGATCTAAGTGATTGGAAAAGATTGGTCAACAACTTAGATAATTTAGAAAGTGAAATTACTATTGCTATTTGTGGAAAATATACGAAATTAGAAGATTCTTACGCTAGCATCATTGAAGCTTTAATGCATTGTTCAGCCCAAACCAAACACAAAATTAACCTAAAATGGATTGAAACTACAGAAATAGAAAAAAGAAACCTTACTGTTCAAGAAGCATTAGAAGGAGTACAAGGAATCATTGTTCCTGGTGGTTTTGGTAGTCGGGGTACTGAGGGGAAAATTGAGGTAATCAAATATGTCCGTGAAAACAATATCCCTTTTTTAGGGATTTGTTTAGGATTACAACTAGCAGTTATTGAATATGCCAGGAACATTTGTGATATTGAACAAGCTCATTCTACAGAAATAAATCCAGAAACCTTAAACCCTGTTGTTGATATCTTACCTGAACAAAAAGAAGTCACTGAAAAAGGTGGCACCATGAGATTAGGTGCTTACTCTGCAATTTTAACTGAAGAGTCTCTAGCTTTCAAACTTTACCAACAAAAAGAAGTTTCCGAACGTCATCGCCATCGGTATGAAGTTAATCCCGATTATCATAACCAATTAAAACAAGCTGGCTTGGTAATTTCTGGTCTTTCTCCTAATGGCAGACTAGCAGAATTCATCGAACTAAAAGATCACCTTTATTTCATTGCCACTCAAGCTCATCCAGAATTAAAATCAAAACTCTTGAAACCTGCGCCATTGTTCTTTGGTTTAGTTAAAGCAGCAATAAAAAAGAAATAAAAAAATTAAGAACAAAACCCATTCTGACATTTTGTTCCTGTTGGACATGATTTAAGCGTCTCCACCTGCCCCGATTTATAACCAAACCCGTCAGAATAGCAAGTATGTGCCTCTACTACTGAACCTGTACATTTGTAAATTTTCTTGCCGGCCTCACATTTTTCAAAACAACCCAGACCATATTCCCCATAGGATTTTTTTGCGCAAGTAAAACTTTTAGCTTTTACTAATTGATTATTTGTGCGGCCGTATGTATGTGGATATTTAAGAGATTTTACACTTGTACAATCAAAATCAAATTTATTAATCTCACCAGTACAAGAATTCTTAGTACGATTAATCAATACATTATTCTCACATTTCAATTCGTCTTGCTTGATATCACAACATCCATGATCTTCATGACAAGCATCAGATAATTTTTTCCAACTCCAACCACAATGGTTGGGTGATTTATCAGTTTCTACACCACAAGTCTCATTATAATACTTGGGATAAGCCAAAAAATTATAATTCTCTTCCTTACAAGTCCATTTTCCAGTCAAAGTCCCATTTACACACTTCCCAGGTATTCCGGTTGGCCCTTCGGGCAAATCAATACAGGACCCTTCAAAACACTGCTTACCAGTATCACAATCTTTATCTGTAATACAAGGCAAACTAAACTCATGGGCCATCCACTGATTACCATGACAATTCCATTTACCCGATACTTTCTTACAAGCATACGCCACAACATATCCTTTCCCTCCAGGAAATTTATCTTTACTAATGTCTACAGAAGCCGTAGCAGTACCTTGAATCCAATTCTTAACTGCTGTTCCTGTAAACTTAAATGTTTTCCAGGCCCCGATCTTGTCGTAATAATACCCAGTATTGTAAACATAAGTTTCTCCAGCAATCTTAACTGCCATTTTATCTCCAAACTTATAAGAATCTTTATCAATTGTAAATGAGCCTTTAGGATCAGCATAATTCTGTTTCTGTAATCCTGCACTGTATGCCTGACCAGCTAATGCAGTTTTAGTCTTTCCTGGTTTACTGGGATCTGGTGGCAAAGTACTATCAGTAGTACAAGCCATTAATAACATACTCATTGCTAACAAACAAACTAATATTATTTTTTTCATTTTTTATCACCTTTTTTTAAACTATCTTCAATAGTTTCCTCTTTGTTGGTATTGTTGTTGATATTGAGAATTGTTTTCCGGAGGTCTTGGAGGTTCTCGGTTAACATAAGAATAACCCAAAAAACCAATTATCCCAATAATTAAAACCAAAAGAACAAAATTAGGTACTGAAAAGAAACCCGAATTGGCCTCCAAAGTCTTTATTTTTTTCTCCAAAGCTCCAACTCTTTTTTTCAAATTAATCACTTCTAATTTTAAATCTCCCGATAAAGTTGTTTCAGAAACTGTTGGTGTTGAAGTTGTCGGCACCACCGAAGGAGAAGCAGTTTTTGCTGTTGTAGTACTGGAACTTCCAAAACCACCTGGTGCCGGGGGAGGTGGAGGTGGTAAAGCCACCACCGAATAAAAACCAATCAAAAAAATTATGAACATAACTAAAGCAATCACCTTTTTCATACTTAAAGGAAATTTCATTAGTATATAATTATTTCGCAAACTTTAAATAAAAATCATTTCTTCTCAATCAAATGGCAAAAATAAAACTAGATAAAGAAACATGTATTGGTTGTGGAGCTTGTAATGCTGTTGCCCCCGAATTATTTGAAATGAATTATGACGAAGGAAAAGCAAAAGTGTTAAAGGAAAACATTGAAGATAATTCCAAAGCTCAAGAAGCAGTAGACACTTGCCCAGTGCAATGTATTAAAATTGAAGAGTAGTTCTAGTAATTCTTCTTTTTTCTTCATCCACTTTTTTTTCTTCTGTAGACAAATTTTTCCAATTTTGAACACCAGAAATTCCTTTCTTAGCAAAAAAACTACGATAATCAATTCTTATATCTATGACTCTACCTTCACCCTCCACGACACAAAAATAATATTTTCTTTTTTCTCCAACTAAAACATATCTGTTATTTTGAATATAAAAATCTTTAATCCTCGCTGAATCAACTTTATTATACGGATAATCTTTTACCATTTCTTCCATTATACTATCAACCCGATAACCTGCTCCTATCAAAGGAATTAAATGTATATGGGCGTGGTCAATACTACCAGTATTTCCACATTCTATCAAAAAAGGTTCAGCAAAACTAACTTCTATTTTCCCCGTAATTTTTTCTTTCAACTTCTCAAATTTATCCCACAATTCTTTAGGCATAGAAGCAAAACAGTCAAAATGCTTTTTTGAAATTATCATTATATGGCCAGCAGTAATTAAACCAAAACCTACTTTAATAAAAAAATCATCATCCTCGTAAAGAATATCTTTTTTAATTTTTTCTCGGTTACAAAAAATACAATTAAACATACATAGAAAAAAATTTATTTATTCTTAAAGCTTATGTTCTTTCATCAAATAATGTTTAAATCCGTGATAATGAGTTCTCAAACCAGACAAAACTTCATTATGTCTTTTCAATAATTTATTAATTTTCTTAACCACATCTTCATGTTTAGATTTGTGTTTTCCTTTCTCTTGTGATTTATGGTAATTATTTTTATGTTTCTCTGCCAACTTACCATATTTTTTCAACTGCCGATTCAATTTATTAATTTCTTTAGAATACAAATACAAAGATGCTGCTTCTTTAATCAATGACATTTTCTACCTCTTTTTTATAATTATCATTGCATGATCGCCTTCATAAGGTTCTAAATTACGAACATCAACCACCTTAAATAATTTTTCTAACTCTTGTTTAATCTCATTAAAAATTGCTTTTGGTTTTCTTTTAATATCAATGCTTCTTGCCTTAATGGCCAATAAACCATAACCACCTTTCTTCAAATACAAATTACAATTTCTAATAAATATATCTGCTTGATTTTTCTGTGCAATATCTTGATAAACGACATCGACCATACAAACTTTATCTTTGTACTGTTCTGGATGATTAGCATCTGCTAACATCGGAACAATATTGTTTCTTTGTTCTGATAAAAAAACCAAATCCCTAACTACTCTTGGGGCTGGATCAACTCCAAAAATCAAACCTTCCTCCCCAACAATATCAGAAACAAAACTTGGAGTAAAACCATGTGATGCTCCCAGATATAAAACAATATCTTTCTTTCTGATTCCTACATCTTGACAACCTTTCATAATTGTCGCCGCCAATTTACTACGTCGTGGATCAAATTCCCGGTACTCTTTTCCTTTATCTCTTACTAATCTTTCCTGAAAATGTTTCTTCCCTTTAAGCAAACTTTCAGTATAGATTCTCCTTCCATCAGTATAAATCTCAAATATTTTATGTTTTTTTATTTTCATTTCGCACACTTCCCTTGACTACATTTTCCCGATTGACAATTACTCCAAGTCTCACAAGAACCCATATATTCAACTTTATTTAAACACATATAACCACCAAAAAAATTCTTAGTAGCCATACTAATCTCTCTCCGACAAGTTTCATTTTGTGGACAATCAACATCATTTAAACATCTAAACTTTGAAGGTTTAGGTAAATCTGGTTCTGGTTTAGGTATTGTTGAAACAAAATAAGCCCCAATAATAGTAATCACCGCAATGATCAAAATCATCCCAAACTGTTTTTTTCTATCTTTAACCTTCTTCATAAAATAAACTAACCAATAATACTTTATAAAAATTTGGTAAAATCTATCTCAAACCCAGATACTCAACTTTATCTAATTTAAAAGATAAATTTATCTCACTTCTCATCCAAGGATCTACAACCCAGACTGAATCTCCTTCTTTTTCATAATATCCATATTTGCTAATTGGCAAAACTTCTTTTCCCACATATAAACTATGTCTTTCAGATTTCCATACTTCCATGTTTCTTTTCATTTTATGTGGTTGAGTAACATCTACTGAACCATCTTGATATTTACGTCCTTCTTCAATCTGAGACAAAGTAAATTCTAATTCTCTTCTTTTCCGAAAATCTTCTAAATTAACCATATCTCTTTGACAAACATCTCTTAATAAATCTAATTTTATTTGTAAAATCTTTTGTCTTTCTACAGAATAATGTTTTACACTAGCTCTTTCCCCTCGAGTATAACTATCTACTAAAACATCATTTTCCTCTGTAAAAACACGACAACCAACTTCTTGATGTGTCACACTATGTTTTACAACAAGTGGACCTTCAAAAGTTCTCCGACCATGATGCTCAACAAAAGCAATAACTGATTGAGCAGTAAGCTGTCTTTCAATTTCAGTACCAGGTAAACTAAGTCTCCCTGTAATATAGCTATTAATAATTCTTTTCAATTCGTCCATAATCTATCCAAAAAAAATTCTCATTTATAAATCTTTCCTTTTTAACTATTAAAAAGTGATAACAAAATTAACTACTCAAACTTCTTCTCCAATTCTTAATTCAAATAATACTTAAATTCCTTTTCACTTTTATCCACAACTAATTTTCCTTCTCTAATAAATCTACTGGTTAAACGATAAACATTAGCGTATTGTAAATTTAATTCTTTAGATATTTCATGATTTGTAAGATTTCTATCATCTAAAATTTGTTTAAGCCTACGCAGATGAATCTTATCTGAAGTTTTTCCATAATTATCAAGTACAAACTCCAATCTTTTATTCCTCTTCTTGTGGAGGCCAAAACCACCTATTGATTGAAATTTCTCCAAATTCTCACGTCCAAGAATAGATAATTCATAAGCTAAAGTGTAAACATTGACTTTAAGTAGTGTGGTATCAATGCCCAAATTTAAAATAAGCTTCCTAATAAAACACATTTCTCTTCTATCTTTCATAGCAATTCTTACTTCATTTTTCCTTACACTTCCTTCAGCAGCAAAAATCCCCTTTAAATAAGCAATTTTAATTTCTCGTGAACTGTTCATTATAATTTGTTTAACCTCATAATCGATTTTATGTAAAACTCTAAACAAACCAGCAGACCAAACTTGAACCCTAGATCCTTCTTGGGTTGCATTTTCCATATAGTTAACAGAAGTTATTTGGCTTCTCGGCAATATTAAAATCCTTGACCACCTTCGTCTGATTAGCTCTTTATCCTCGTTTTTATTTGTTATAATCTCTGCTGTAATTTTTTCTACAGGAAAATTAAATTTCTTAAGCATTGAAATATGAAGTTTCAGTAAATTAACTTCATAATTAGTAAAACTTACTGCTTCATGAGTAGAAGAATGATCTCCTTCTCCAATCCATAAACCCCACCAAGCAACGAATTCTTCATCCACAATTAGTGATTGAATATTGAAAGAAGCTTTTTTACACTTGGTATAAATTCCCTTTGTATTATTGTAAAACTCATTCTGACCTATTTGTAATAAACCACATACTTTTAACAAGTAATCCATAGTGACATTATACTTTCCTTCATGGAATTTCCAAATCATATTCATAGAAACGCCAGTTAGTTTAGAAATTTCTTTAATTTTTATTTTCTGTTGTTTAATTTCTGACTTTAATTTCTGTTTAAAATCATCTGTAAGAATAACACGCCAGTTTTTATTCACATATTTCATTAAATTTATTTTATCCATTATAATCCTCCTCAAACTTGTATAATTTCAAAGTTTAGAGGTTCTTGGAAAAAAAGGTAGCCAAGTAAATCTTACAATAAATTTTTATGTGAAAGCCCACTTTGTTTTTAGAGGAAAAATTCATGTTAAAAGTTTTGCGCCACCTCTTTTTCATTATTTTAAAGAAGATAAAACATATAAAGTCTACCTGGACTTGTCCACTTGTCTACTGATTAATTTATAAAAGAAATCACTAAAAAGTAAACATAAAACTATTTTGTTCAATTAAACTCTCGCAACTTTTTCTCTAACTCTTTCCTGTACTCTTTGGCCTTAAACTTTCCTTTAAAGAAATCCAACCGAGCACATAATGAAAGTTTGTCTGCCAAAGTCCTAGCCATTTTTCCTTGGTTTTTCTTTCCTGCTTTTTGAATGAATTGATGTGAGTGCAATACGCCGAATTTAGGACATTTTGCTTTCGTCTTAATATGTCTAAATAATGCTTTTTCTGCCCCCAATAATTGTACAGTTGAAGCAGGTAATAAAGCCAAATGTTTCAATCCTTTTCCTAATTCAATCAACTTGGCCCCAATATTTGTTCCGGCCAATTCTAAAATATTAGGACAATAAGATTTCATTACTCTCTTCAAATATTCTTCATGTTTCTTTCTTAAATTAAATAAATTAACCACTTCTTTCGCCAATAAATTCATTTCTTGGACATCTTCCTTCTTCAAATCTGCACCCATACTCTCTGTAAATTTAAAATCCCTTAACAAAGTCTTTTTGTCTTTCTTAAGCATTAATTCTGTAAACATTAAGTTATCTTCAATCTTGTTAGAAAATTCTGGACAATACCAAGAATACCATTCTCTTAACCTTTTAACCAATGTGTTGGCCATCTTAGTCAATTCTTCAACATTACTGATTGTTTGAATAATTAACATATCGGGAGAAACTGCTCTTTTGATTTTCTGTTTAGTTAATTTCAAATTCATTTGATAAAAATCAGAAAAATATTTTCTATCTCTAAAAAAATCAGTAATCATATCTTTTTTCTTTTCTGGAATCTCTTTCCAGTCACGATATTTTTTCTTTAATTTTGCTTCGGTCTTATCCTGCCGTTCATAATCTTTAACCGATTTAAATTTTATCTGTTCCACTAAATTAAACTGATTATCAAAAATAAAACTTCCCAAAATATTAGTATAAAGATACTTCATAAAAAGAAAGTTTATCGAAAGGTATATAAAATTTATCTAAAATATTTGTTATCATGGATGACCCTACCAAAAAAGAAGAAGTATCTATTTGTAGTAAATGTAAAAAAGATTTGAAAGATCAACCATGGTATTCTCAATTTGAAGCAGAAGAACACTATAAAACTACAACATGTAATAATTGTAATAAAAAGAACTGGGTCAAAATGAATTTCTTAGGTTCAGGTGATGATAACTGGCAACCTGTTGAAGAGGACGAAGAGTAATTAAGTTAAAAGAAACGTTTCTACTACTGCCCATAATAAAAAACTACCAAATGAAATTGCTACCAAGAATAAAAAGGCACCCACTACCATTTTAATCATTTCTTTCACAATACCTTTTGATTCTGGCTTTTGTACTTCATCTTTAATCTTAAAACCAATCTTATTTCCCTCTTGATCATAAGCAGAAATATTATCTTCTTGATAAGGGTGACCCATAATCAAGTTAAATGGCAATTCAGCAAAAGTAATCAAATCTTGTTCTGAAGCAGAACTGTCTGCTCCTGGATGACTATGAATTGTTCCCCTAAAAGAAGAAGTATTTGCTAACCAACTTGGATGTGAAATAGCTGCTGATTCATCAGAAACAAAAGGTTGAAAATACAATTTATCTATTACTAACTGATTCTTTTGATTATATCCCCCTAGAATCGCAAACATCTCTCTAGGATAAATATCCTCTGCCATCGTTATTGCTTCTCTAATAACTTTCTTCAAAACAACGATTTCATAAATTTGATCTAGTTTTTGTTTCATTCAAATCAAGAAGCTCCTATATTTATAAAACTTTTCATTTTAATTACTTAATAGTGATATATAATAAATATAATAAAAAGAATTAATCAAAATAAATTCTTTAAACAACAAGAACTAATTAATAATAAGAAACAATATCACAAAATCATTCTTCCACTTTCTTTTCTTCGATAATCCAACCCATTTTGTTGTTTCGGATTCCAAGCAGGACTAGTAGTAGATAAAATTTCCATCTCAATTTTTGGATTAAAGTAAAATTCAGTTTTCTTAGGAATAAACAATATTGCTTCTTTTTCTAAAACAAATCTCTTTTCTTGACCATTATTATTAATAACAACTTCTCCAGCCCCTTTTAATAATACAATAACTTCATCTGATTTCTTATTAACCAAGAAACCTTCTTTTGGAAAACGACTTTTATGAATTCCAATTCCCACTCCCAAATCTTTATTCTGCTTCCAAGAAATATATTCCAAAAATTCTCCACTAGAAGTCTTAACTCGATTCGTTTCATCTCTTTTAATCAAGATTGGTTTTTCTATCTGCATAGTTTTTCAGAGAATTAAAAATATAAAAAGATTTCCTGTCATCAATTGGTGAAGTTCATTTGTTTATAAAAGAAGGAAAACACTAATTAGTAAAGAAAACAACATCATAAAATTTAAAAGAAGATATTCAACTAACTTAATGATGGAAGATTATCCCCCAAGTTATCAAGTATTAAAAATTGAAGGCGTAAACCAAGTCGCTGAGTTATTTCCTGGTCAATTCGTCAAAGCACAAAAAATAATTCTGAAATATGTAGATTCGTTAGAAAGAAAACATATTAAACACACTTGTAATAGAACACAAAGTCGGACGGAACAAATTGTTTTGGATAAATTGGATAAGTTGTACGAGACTGAATTATTACTTGTGGAACGTAGAGATCGGGAACAAATTGCCCATACTACTGATGCCTTAGAAGGCCGTATTGATGCTATGTTAGAAGGTCATACTCCAGTTAAACAAGGTACTGGTTGTAGAAGAATAAAAAAATATCCTACTGCAGATTAATACATTTTTTCTGAATTATTTAAGAACACAATAATCAATTTAAAAAACAACTACAAAATAACCCAAATCTTTATAAATAACCTCGATTCCTAGGGTTAAACAAGCATAATCGTGCTCACACTGCCTCCCCCTAAGGGAAGTAAATGATTGCGGTTAAATTGGCCTGAAAAGGTATTCACCATGAATCAAAGGTTCTCGGTGAAACAACAAATAGGCTGTTACTAAATGTATAGTGCATTTAAGCCTAAACAAATTTACGAACAATGGGAAAAGCACACGCACCAAGACGAGGAAGTATGCAATTTTGGCCTAGAAAAAGGTCAAAACATAGTTTAGCTAGAGTGCGTTCCTGGGCTAATTCCAAACAAGCTAAACCTTTAGGTTTCATCGGGTATAAAGCTGGGATGACTCATGTCGTAGCCATTGATAACTTACCAAAAGCATTAACCAAAGGTGAAGACATCAACTTTGCGACTACAATCATCGATTGTCCGCCAATGGTTGTCTATGGTGTCTCTTTCTATAAAAATTCAAAAAAAATCGCTCAAATTTTTTCTCAAAAAACAAAAAAAGATCTAAAAAGAAAAATTCCTGTTCCTAAAAAAGAAACTAAAACTATCGACGACATCAAAGAATTTGATGACTTAAAAATTTTAGTTCATTCTCAACCAAGATTAACTCCAACTGGTACTAAAAAACCAAAAGTTTTAGAAATTGCTCTTGGTGGTTCTAAAGATGAAAAATTGGCTTATGCTAAAGAAAAATTAGGACAAGAAATCAAAATCGAAGAAGTTTTCGAACCAGGTAACTCAGTTGATCCTCATGGAATCACCATTGGAAAAGGTTTCCAAGGGACAGTTAAAAGATTCGGTGTAATGATCAAATCCCATAAAGCTGAAAAAGTAAAAAGAGGAGTTGGAAACTTAGGAGCTTGGACTCCAAAAAGAGTTGACTATCGTGTTCCTCAACCTGGAAAAATGGGTTATCACTTACGAACCGACTATAACAAACAAATTCTTAAAATTTCTAATCAACCTGACGAAATCAATCCAAAATCTGGCTTACCAAAATATGGTTTAGTCAAAAACTCCTATTTATTATTAAAGGGTTCAGTTCCTGGACCTCGAAAAAGAGCCTTAGTTTTATTACACTCAATCAGACCAAACAAAAGAATGATGAAAGACGCACCAGACGTCAAATATATTAACAAATGAAATTAACAATCTTTAATTTGCAAAACCAGAAAACTGGAGAAAAGGACATGCCAGTTCAATTTACTGAACCAGTACGTCCAGATTTAATTAAAAAAGCAATTTTGGCCTTGCAAGCTAACGCTCGACAAAAATATGGAGCTAAACCTGAAGCAGGAAAAAGACATTCTGCAGAATTAAGCCGAAGAAGAAGAAAATATCGGGGAGCTTATGGTCATGGTATTAGTAGAGTAACGAGAAAAATATTAACCAGAAGAGGAACCCGTTTTTACTGGGTTGCTGCAGTTTCTCCTGGAACAAGAGGAGGACGAAGAGCTCACCCCCCAAAATCAGAAAAGAAATGGGAACAAAAAATTAACAAAAAAGAAAATCGAAAAGCTATTCGTTCCGCTTTAGCTGCTACTTTAAACAAAGAATTAGTTCAAGAACGAGGCCATCAAATTCCTGAAAATTATCCTTTCCTAGTTGATTCCGAAATGGAAAAATTAAACAAAACTAAATTAGTTCAAGACGCTTTGAAAAAATTAGGTTTCGAAGCTGAAATGAAAAGAAGCTTGATCAAAAAAATTCGTGCTGGAATCGGAAAGTTAAGAGGAAGAAAATATCGTCGGAAAAAAGGATTATTAATTGTTGTTGGCGAAGATTGCCCTCTAGCAAAATCAGGTCGAAACATTCCTGGAATTGAAGTAGTTACCCCTAACCAACTAAATGCTGAGTTATTAGCACCTGGAAAAATGGTTGGTCGAGTCACTCTTTACACTGAAAACGCAATCAATAAATTAGATAAATTATTTGTTTGAAAATGGCAGAGAAAAAAGAAACAAAACCTGTACCAAAAGAAGAAAAATTAGTTACAGCACCTGTTTCCCAAAAACAAAGTAACTTTGACCCCTATAAAATACTAAAATACCCTCTCTCTACCGAAAAAAGCATCAGACAAATTGAATTTGATAATAAAATCGGTTTTGTTGTAGACAAAAAAGCAACCAAACCAGAAATCAAAAGAGCAGTAGAAGAAATGTTCAAAGTAAAAGTAATCAAAGTTAACACTCAAAACTCTTTCCGAGGAGAAAAGAGGGCTTATGTTAAATTATCACCAGAACATTTAGCCTCAGATATTAGTGGGGACTTAGGACTAATCTAGATATAAAATGGGAAAAAGACTATTACAACAAAGACGAGGACGAGGAACTCTTACTTACCGGTCTCCTGGACATCGTTTTAAAGGAATTGTAAAACTTCCTTCCAACAAAGGAGAAGTTGTTGAATTAGTTAATTGTCCAGGACACTCTGCCCCATTAGCTTATATTCAATTATCCAATAATAAAGTAGATTTAGTTATTGCCCCTTTAGGAACTAAAAAAGGAGATAAAATTGAAATTGGATCAAAAGCAGAAATCAAATCAGGTAATGTTTTACATCTAAAAGATATTCCTGAAGGTACTTCTGTATATAATATTGAATCCCAACCTGGAGACGGAGGAAAATTCGTTCGTGCTTCCGGTGCTTTTGCTAAAGTAGTAGCTAAAACAAGTAGCAAAATTATTGTTAAATTACCTTCCCGTAAAGAAAAATCATTTCACCCTGATTGCCGGGCTGCAATCGGTGTAATTGCTGGAGGAGGTAGAACTGAAAAACCTTTCCTGAAAGCAGGAACCAAATATCATAAAATGAGAGCTAAAAATAAGTTATACCCAAGCGTCTCTGGAACCTCGATGAACGCAGTAGATCATCCATTCGGTGGAACTACTTCCAGTCACAAAGGTAAACCTACTGTTGCTCCAAAACATGCCCCACCAGGAAGAAAAGTTGGTAAGTTAAGACCAAGAAGAACTGGTAAACAGAAATAAAGACATAATCAGAGGATATCAAAATGGCTAAAGAATTCAAATGGCAAGGAATGAATGAAGAAGAAATCAAAAAACTAGATTTAAAAGAATTCATGAAATTAATTCCTTCCAGTAAAAGAAGATCTTTGAAAAGAGGTTTCACTGAAGCCCAAAAAACTTTCCTAAAAAAAGTTGAAGCTGGTGAAAAAAACTTAGAAACTCATTGCCGAAATATGATTATCCTACCTCAAATGATTGGATTACTAATTAAAGTTTACACTGGAAAAGATTTTGTTCCAGTTAGTGTCACTCCAGAAATGATTGGACATCGTCTAGGCGATTTCGCTTTAACTAGAAAAGGTGTTTCCCATAGTGCCGCAGGAGTAGGAGCTACTCGATCCAGTAAAGCAGTTAGTGCAAGATAAAAATAAAATGACAAATAAAAATAAAGTGGAACAGAACGAACATTTGGCTAAAGCTAGTGCCCAAAACTTATCTGTTTCTACCAAACACTGTATTGAAATTTGCAATCACTTACGTTATAAAAATACTGCTCAAGCCAAAAAAATATTAGAAGATGTTATTGAAATGAAATCACCAATTCCTTTCAAAAGATTCAAACGAGATATGGGTCATAAAGCAGGAATGGCTGCTGGACGTTTTCCACAAAAAGCAGCTAAAGAAGTTTTAGCTTTAGTTAAATCTGTAGAAGCTAATGCTCAAAACAAAGGCTTAAACACCAATAGTTTAAAGATTACTAAATTTTTAGCTAACAAAGCTGCTACCCCTATGACTGGTGGTCGGCAAAGAACTGGTACTAAAAGAACTCATGTTGAAATTGAAGTTAAAGAAACAAAAACTCAAAAGAAAGAAGCTAAAAAGAAAACTGAGAAAAAATCAACTACAAAACCTGAAGTTAAAAAAGAAGTAGAAAAGAAAGAAACTGAGAAAAAGGTTGCAGAAGAAAAACCAGCAGCTGAGAAAAAAACGGAAGAACCAGTCAAAGAGACCCCTAAAGAAGAATCAAAAGATACTAATAATCAAGTTGAAGAGAAAAAAGAAACTGAAAAAACAGAAGATATTAAAAAAGAATCAAATCAACCAACAAATACAGGTGAACAAGCAAAATGATGGAGAGAGACTTTATTGCACAGAAAACCAAGGAATTTCATATTAAGAAATACTTAGAAAACAAACTAAGTAATGTTGGTTTATCACAGATTAAATTAAAGAAGATTCCATTAGGAGAAAAAATAATTATTTTTACTTCCAGACCAAGTTTAGTTGTTGGTTCCAAAGGAGCAAACATCAAAGATTTAACTAAATACTTGAAAAAAGAATTCAAATTAGAAAATCCTCAAATTGAAATTAATGAAATCAAAGATATCTTCCTCGATGCTAATGTAGTTGCGGAAAGAATCGCTTATTCCTTAGAAAGATTTGGTTCTGCCAGATTCAAAGGAGTAGGTCATAAAACTATTGAAAATGTTATGAAAGCTGGTGCTCTAGGAATTGAGATTATTATCTCTGGAAAAATCCCTGGAGCTCGAGCTAAATCTTGGAGATTCTACCAAGGTTATTTGAAAAAATGTGGGGACATTGCTATTACTGGAGTAAGTAAAGCTAAAAAGATTGCTGCTCTAAAAAGTGGAATTATTGGCATCAAAGTAAGCATTATGCCCCCAGACATTCACTTACCTGATAAGATCAAAGTTTTAGAAGAACCAACTGAAGAAGTAGTTGAAGAAGTAACTGAAAAGAAAAAGAAAACTACTAAGAAAAAAGCTACTAAAAAACAAGAAAAGGAAGTTGAAGAACCTGTTGAGAAAGAACCTGCTCAAAAAGAAGAATCAACCGAAGAACTTGTTGAAGAAAAACCAGTAGAAGAATCAGTTGAAAAAAATGAAACTGAAGAAAAAATTGTTGAAGAACCTAAAGAAGAAACTGAAACAATTGAAAAAGAAAAAAATACTGAAGCTGAAAACAAAACTGAAACAAAATGAAGATTACTAAAGAATTTCGCAACCTAGGAACTGAAGAAATCAAAAAGAGAATCCAAGAGTTGAAAAAGGAATTGATGAAAGATAATGTTCATATTGCTTCCGGAACTGCTCCCACTAATCCTGGAAAAGTTCGACAAAATAAAAAGAACATTGCCCGTTTATTAACTATATTAAAACAAAAAGAGGTACAAAAAAGATAATGGCAGAAATATGTTCAAAATGCGGACTTCCTCAAGACATCTGTGTCTGTGAGACAATTGCTAGAGAACAACAAAAAATCGAAATCAAGGTGGAAAAAAGAAAATTCGGAAAAAAATACACAGTAATCACTGGCTTGGAAAAAGAAGTCAATCTTAATGACATCGCCAAAAAACTCAAAGCCAAATTTGCCTGCGGAGGAACTTCAAAATCAGGTCAAATCGAGTTACAAGGTGACCACAAAGTCAGAATCAAACCAGTCATGGTTGAATTGGGTTTTCCCGAAGAAACTATTGAAATCAAATGAAAACATACCCATATGAACTGATTGGTAAAAAAATAACAATAATAAAATCAAAAAACAAAGACAACCTCAAGATCAGCGGAAAGATTGTTGATGAAACAAAACATACCATCAAAGTCTCCCATCAGGGAAAAATAAAAACTTTGATGAAAAACAACATCACTTTCCAAATAAAAGATCTCATCATCGAGGGAAAAACAATCACTAAACGACCGGAAGAAAGAGTCAAAGGATAACAAAATGAAAAAAGAAATATTGGGCGCCAAAGCACCAAAGAAAAAATGTACTGACAAAAACTGTCCTTTTCATGGACAACTATCTGTTAAACCAGAAGTATTCCGTGGATTCATCATTAAAAAAGATGCCAATCATTCCGCCACTTTAGAATGGAAAAGAATTCATAACATTCCAAAATATGAAAGATACGAAATTAGAAGATCTCGTTTAAGAATTCATAATCCTGCTTGTATTGATGCACAAATTGGACAAGAAGTCATGGTTGCCAAAACAAGACCATTAAGTAAAACTAAAAATCATGTGATAATTAAAATAATCCAAGAAAAAGAAACTAAAACCAACAAAAAAACAGAAAAAAATGAAAGCAGTTAAAGCTAATACCACAAGAGGTTTGCCTTTCGGCGCCTATGTACCAACCTGCGATAACAGCGGGGCTAAGATGATTAGAATTATCTCGGTTAAAAGACATAAAACAGTTAAAGGTAGAATTTCAGCTGCCGGTGTTGGAGATATGGTTTTGGCTTCAGTAAAAAAAGGAAAAGTTGGAATCAGAAAAACTGTTGTTCCTGCTATCATTGTTAGACAAAAGAAAGAATATCGTCGTGCTGATGGTACTCGAATAAAATTTGAAGATAATGCCGCAGTGGTCTTAAAAGATGAGAAAGGAAATCCCAAAGGAACTCTTTTAAAAGGACCAATTGCTAAAGAAGCATGTGAAAGATGGCCAGGAATAGCTAAATTAGCTACTATCGTCGTATAAAATGGAAAATCAAAAAATAACTAAAAGTGTACAACCTCGAAAACAACGTAAGTTTAGGTATAATGCTCCTTTACACTATCGACAAAAGTTTTTGCATGTTCATCTCTCTCCAGAATTAAGAAAAAAATACACTTTCCGCAATATTCAATTAAAAGTTGGAGATAATGCCAAGGTCTTAAGAGGTAATTTCAAGAAAAAAGAAGGGAAAGTTGAAAAAATAAACTTAAAAAGAGAACATGTATTAATTACTGGCTTAGAAAGAATCAAAAAAGAAGGGGCAAAAATGTTAGTTCCTTTTCACCCTAGTAATTTAATGATTACTGAATTAAATTTAGATGATAAAAAAAGAAAAGCTAAATTAGAAGGAAAAAATAAAACTCAAAAGAAGAAAGAAATCAAAATCAATAAACCAGAGGATAAAAAATGAAAAATCATTTAAAACGAATCGCTGCTCCAAAAACTTGGTCAATCGATCGGAAAGAATATACCTTTACCATTAAACCTAATCCTGGACCTCACTCCACAAAATATTCTTTACCTTTGGGAATAATTTTAAGAGATGTTTTAGGTTATACTGCTACTCTTCGAGAAGCAAAAAAATTACTTAACAACAACCAAGTTCTTGTTGATGGAAAAAGAAAAAAAGACACCCATTTGGCATTAGGTTTGTTTGATGTTTTAACTTTCTCCGACTTAAAAGAAAATTGGAGAGTATTGTATGATACCAAAGGTAGAATCATCTTAAAAAAGATTAAAGCAGAAGAAGGTAAATTAAAACCATGCAAAATTATTAACAAAACCAGATTATCCAAAAACATTCAACTTAATTTACACGATGGTAAAAATATTCTAGCAGATTTAGATTTCAAGGGCAAAGTTGGAGATACAATTCTTATTGAATTACCAGCCCAAAAAATTAAAGAAATTATAGAATTGAAAAAAGATGCTTTTGTTTTTATCACTCAAGGTAAAAGAAGTGGAGATTCAGGAGTCTTAGAAGAACTTAAAGACAAACAAGCAATTTATCAAAAAGATAAACAAAAAATTGAAACTACAAAGAAATATCTTTTTGTCTTAGGGAATAAAAAACCAATAATCACATTATAAAAATGGCTGAAGAAAATAAACCAGTGGAACAGAAACAAGAAACAAATAACTCTATTCCTAAGATGCGAGAAATAAAAATCAGTAGTCTATCCTTAAACATCGGAGCTGGAAAAGACGAAAATAAATTAAAAAAAGGATTAAAATTATTGAAAAAAATAACTGGTCGAGCTCCAGTCAAAACAATCTCTAAAAAAAGAATTCCTGGATGGGGTTTAAGACCTGGATTGGCTATTGGTTGTCGAATTACCATTAGAAAAGATACAAATGCACTATTAAAAAGACTATTAGTTGCTAAAGATAATACATTATCATTAAAAAATTTTGATCAAAATGGAAATTTTTCATTCGGTATCCCAGAATATATTGATATTGAAGGAATGGAATATGATCCTGAACTGAAGATAATGGGTTTAGAAGTAGCAGTTACCTTAGAAAGACCCGGTTATCGAATCAAAAAGAAGAAAATTAGAACTAAAAAAATTGGAAAGAATCACAAAATTACCAAAGATGATGCTATTCAATTTATTAAAACCAAATTTAATGCTACAATAGAATAAAATGACAACCTCAAATCATAAAAAAGTTTTCAAGCAATTGAACGCTAAACCAGTAAAAAAAGCTAAATTTATTAAGCACAACCAACCAAAAGAACGTTCCTGTGGAATTGCTTTAAGAAAATGTAAGCAATGTGGAAGGATGCGCTCACATATTAGAAAATACAAACTACATCTCTGCCGACAATGTTTCCGAGAAATGGCAGTAGAATTAGGTTTTAAGAAATTTAGCTAGGTGAAAAAAATGTTAAATGACCCATTGGCTGCGGCCTTATCAAAAATCTTGAACGCGGAAAAAAGAAGCAAGAAAGAAGTATTAATTAAACCAATTTCCAAAACCATCAAAACAGTCTTAACTATTATGAATGAAAATAATTTTATTGGTTCATTCGAAGAAGTAGAAGACGGAAAAGGAAATTTCATCAAAATTAATTTATTAGGAAATATTAACAAATGTGGTGTAATCAAACCTCGGTTTTCAACTAAAAAGAACCAGTTTGAGAAATGGGAAAAACGTTACCTCCCAGCAAAAGATTTTGGAATGGTGATTATCTCTACCCCTTTCGGAATTATGACCCACTACCAAGCTAAAGAAAAAAACACAGGAGGTAAGTTATTAGCTTACTGTTATTAAAATGAAAGAAAATATCAACCTAGAAATTGAAATTCCAAGTGGAGTAGAAGTTACTCTAGATGGAAAAATCAAAGTGGTTGGTCCACAAGGAGAAGTAGAAAAAGAAATTAATCATCCTAAAATCCAAATCAAAAAAGAAGAAAACAAAATTACAATTGCTTGTAAAAATGCTACTAAAAAAGAAAAGAAAATTATTCATGCCTTCAGAGCTCATTTAAACAACATGCTTTCTGGGGTACAAGAAAAATTTATCTATAAAATAAAAGTTTGTTCTGGACATTTTCCAATGAATGTAGCTGTTTCCAATAATCAATTAACAATCAAAAACTTTTTAGGAGAAAATACTCCTCGTGTTTTAAATTTAAAACCTGGGGCAGATGTAAAAGTAGAAGGAGATATTATTGTTGTTAGTGCTGTTTCCAAAGAATTAGCTGGACAAGTAGCTGCTGATATTGAACAATTAACTAAAGTTAATAACAAAGACATCAGAATCTTCCAAGATGGCTGTTATATTATTGAAAAACCTGGAAAGGTATTAGATCAAGAAAAATGAAAGAATTATTAGAATTGAGAAATCGTAGAAATAAGAAAAAACCAGCTTTTGTTAGAAAAGACACCCATATCAAAGCTAAAGTTAAAGCTAATTGGAGAAAACCAAGAGGAAAACATTCTCCAGTTCGAGAACAACACAAAGGCAGACCTAAGTTAGTTTCTCCAGGATATGGTGCTCCTAAAGCAGTTCGTCATTTACATCATTCTGGATTAAAGATAGTCCAAGTTAAAAATTTAGTTGACTTAGACAATATCAACCCTGAAAAAGAAGGAGTTATGCTTGCTAAAACAACAGGAATTAGAAAAAGAATAGAAGTGATAAAAATCGCTTTAGAAAAAAAATTAACTATCTTAAATTTAAAAGAACCTCAACAATATTTAGATACTCTAGCCGCTGAATTTAAAAAGAGGCAAGAATCTAAAAAGAAAAAGTTAACTGAAAAAGAAAAGAAAGAAGAAGAGAAAAAGAAAAAAGCTACTGAAAAAGAAGAGAAAGATAAAAAAGTAGAAGCAAAAAAAGAAAAATCTACTGAAAAAGAAGAAAAAGTAGCTGATGAGAAAAAAGAAACTCCTATTGAAAAAGAAAAAGTTGAGAAAAAGAAAATTGAAAAAACTTTGATAAAAAAACAATAATTAAACAATGAAAAGCAAAAAAAGACTAGCTGCGGAAATCCTGAAGACTTCACCTAAGAAGATTAAGTTTCTTAGAAGTGCTCTAGAAGATATCAAAAAAGCAATCACTCGTTCAGACATCCGTGGTTTGATCGCTACCAAACAAATCACCAAATCAAAAAAACCTCAACAATCTAGATTCAGAGCTAGAAAAATAGCTACTCAAAAAAAGAAAGGTCGTCAAAAAGGCCATGGTAGTAGGAAAGGTAAAAAACATGCAACCATTACTCGAAAAGAAAAATGGATGATTAAAGTTAGAGTTCAAAGAAGATTCCTTAAACTATTAAGAGAAAAAGAATTGATCACTCCACAAAAATATCGGTTGATTTATTCCAAAATCAAAGGTGGTTTCTTCAGAAACAAAAGACACTTAAAATTTTATTTAGAGGAAAATAAACTACTAAAATGACTAGTAAAAAACCAAAAACAATCCCTGTACGTCGTAAAAGAGAAGGTAAAACAGACTTTAAGAAAAGACTACATCTTTTATTAGCTAAAAAACCAAGATTAGTTATTCGAACTACTAATCAATCAATCATTGCTCAAATTATTGATTTTAAACCAAAAGGAGATATAGTTTTAGCTGGAGTATCCTCTACCGCATTAAAGAAAAAAGGTTGGACTTACTCTTTCAAGAACTTACCTGCTGCTTACTTGACTGGTTATTTAATTGGAAAAAAAGCAATAGAAAAAGATATCCAAGAAGCAATCTTAGATTCTGGTTTCAAATCTCCAATTAAAGGAAATAAAATTTATGCTTGTCTAAAAGGAGCTATCGATGCTGGGTTAAAAATCCCTCACTCGCCTGAAATTTTCCCTTCAGAAGAAAGAATCTCTGGACAACATATTAATGAAAAAATAACAGAATTATTTAAAAAATTAAAAAGTGAACTATAAATATGGTACCAACAAAACAAAACAATAGAAAAAAAGCACCACGAAAAACTGCTCAAGAAGAAAAGGAAGAAAGAATTGATTCCTGGAAACCAAAAACTGCTTTGGGTAAAAAAGTCAAAGAAGGATTGGTTACTGATCTAGATGAAGTTTTCAATAGTGGAGAAAAAATTCTAGAAGCAGAAATAGTTGATGTTTTAATGCCAGATATGGAAACTGATTTACTTTTAATTGGTCAAGCCAAAGGAAAGTTTGGTGGAGGAAAAAGAAGAATCTTCCGACAAACTCAGAAAAAAACAAAAGAAGGTAATAAAATTCAATTCATGACTTGTGGTTTAGTGGGAAATAAAAATGGTTTTATTGGAGTAGATATTGGAAAATCAAAAGAAACAGTTCCTGCTCGAGATAAATCTATCAGAAAAGCAAAACTTAAATTAATTAAAGTTAGAAGAGGATGTGGTTGTTGGGAATGTAATTGTGGCGAACCTCACTCTTTACCTTTTAGTATTGAAGGAAAATGTGGTTCATCCATTATCAAATTAATCCCTGCACCAAAAGGAAAAGGTTTGTGTATTGAAAAAGAATGTGCTAAAATATTACAGATGGCCGGAATTAAAGATGTTTGGAGTAAAACTCAAGGCCAAACAAAAACTAAACTTAATTTAATTAAAGCCATGATGAAAGCTTTATCTAATTTAACTGAAATGAAAGTTCAATCCAATCACCAAAAATGTTTAGGTTTAGTAGAAGGAAAAATAAAACCAGTAATTTCTGAAAAAGAATTTTTAGAAGCAGCTGGAGAAGAAGTACAAAAAGAAGAAAAAGACAAATCTGAGAAAACTAAAGAAGAATAAAATGGAAAACGAACAAATAGTTGAGGAAAAGAAAACTGATGCTCCAGTCTTAGAAAAGAAAGAAGCTGAAAAAACAGAAAATAAAGAAAAAGTTAAATCTCCTCAATCTAATAAAAAAATTGCAGTTATTCTAGTACGTGGCTTAGTTAATGTTAAAGAAACTGTAAAAGATACTCTTAAGATGTTAAGATTAACAAGAAAAAATCATTGTGTTATCTTAGACAATACTCCTATCAATATGGGAATGATCAAAAAAGCTAAAGACTACATTACTTGGGGAGAAATTGATGATCAAACTCAAGCTGAATTAATCTCTAAACGAAGTCAAGCCTACGAAGGTCCAGAGACTTGTTCCAAAGGCAAAATAAAATATAACAAATTTTTTGTACATGAAGGTAAAAAATATAAAAAATATTTCCGTCTTAATCCTCCTAGAAAAGGTTTCGGCCGTAAAGGAATTAAGATTCCATTTAAAGTTGGTGGAGGAATTGGTTATCGTGGAGAAAAAATCAACGAATTAATCAAAAATATGCTTTAAAATGACTATCAACAAAAGAAAAAAAGTTGTTAAGTACCGAGGAACTACTTACCATGGAGCTGGCCATCGAAAGAAAAGACGAGGGGCCGGTAGCCGAGGAGGAAGAGGTAGAGCTGGTTCTGGAAAAAGAGGTAAAGCTAAAAAACAGTCTTGGGAACCTCTTGGAAAGAAAGGTTTTTCAGGTAGAAATTCAAAATTAAAAACAATCAATGTTAGTGCTTTATCTAACTTAGCTGCAGGTAAAGAAGAAATTGATTTAACTGCTTTAAAATATGATAAATTATTAGGTACTGGAAATATTAAAACCAAACTTAATGTTAAAGTTAATAAATTCAGTAAGAAAGCAGAAGAAAAGATCAAAGCTGCTGGCGGATCTATTGTTTCTGCTGAAAAAAAAGAAGTTGAGGAATAAATATGTCTCTTTTTGACAAAATCTTGTCTAACTTACCAGAGGTCCGCGGTCCTAAACAAAAAAGACTTTCTTTTAAAGAGAAATTAAAATGGACTTTGATTATCATGGTTCTTTTTTTTGTAATGGGATTAATTCCATTATTTGGTTTAGGAGATAACGCCTTACAACAATTTGAATTTTTATCTATTATTTTAGGAGCTAGTTTTGGTTCCATCCTTTCTTTAGGGATTGGACCAATTGTAACCTCCTCTATTGTTTTACAATTATTAACTGGAACTGGTATCTTAAATTTAGATTTAACTAGCCCAGAAGGAAAGAAAAGATTTCAAGGATTACAAAAAATTCTAGCTATCTTTTTTATTGTTTTTGAAGCAGCAATTTATGTTTTAATGGGGGGTTTAGCTCCTGATCCAAATTTAATGGGAACTCCATTATATTCCCAAATGCAATTAGTACTTATTTTCCAATTAATGTTAGGTGGAATCTTAATTATGTTTATGGATGAAGTCATCTCTAAATGGGGTTTTGGTTCTGGAGTATCTTTGTTTATTGCTGGTGGAGTAGCTCAACAAATATTTATCCGTGCCTTTAACTTTTTACCTAGTCCTAACCAACCAGAAATTGCCGCTGGAGCAATTCCTTCATTATTTCAATTTTTATCATTAGGTGATGTTACAAATGCATCTTTACAAATTGCCGCCGTAGTATCCACCATATTAGTTTTCGTAATCTGTGTCTATTGCCAAGCCATCAAAGCAGAAATTCCTTTAAGTTTTGGTAGAATTAGAGGATATAGTATGCGATGGCCATTAAACTTTTTTTACACTTCTAACATCCCAGTTATCTTAGTTTCTGCTTTATTAGCAAATGTTCAACTATTCGCCAGATTACTAGAAAGATGGGGTTACCCATTATTAGGAACATTTTCCGGAAATTCCCCTGTCTCTGGAATTGTTTACTGGGTTAATGCTCCAGATGTAGTACAAAGTATTATCAAAGGTAGTTTCAGTTTTAGTATCATTGGTCAAGCTTTAACTTATACTTTATTAATGATTATTGGGGCTGTAATTTTTAGTATTTTTTGGATGCAGTCTGCAAATATGGATGCTCGATCTCAAGCTAAACAAATTATGAAATCTGGATTACAAATTCCTGGATTTAGAAGAGATGAAAGAGTTTTAGAAAAGATCTTAGGAAGATATATTTGGCCATTAACTATTGTTGGTGGAGCTGCAGTGGGATTATTAGCAGCAGTAGCAGATCTAACTGGAGCTCTTTCTAGAGGAACTGGTATCTTACTGGCAGTTATGATTATCTACAAGCTATACGAAGAAATCGCTAAACAACACATGATGGATATGCATCCTGCTATGAGAAAGTTTATGGAGTGATTTTTCTTTTATTGAATAAACTATTTTGTGAACTTAGCACAATTATATCCACTTAATGCACCAACTTCAACACCAGTCCTTTTTAAATTTGGTCGTAGCGAACTTCCATAAACAAAACATGCCCCTTCTGGATGTAAAACTCTTTCGATTTCTCTTTCAGAAAATTCATCATACCCTTCTGGCAGGTATTCTACCCCTGTCGAAATTATGCTAACAGAATCTTTCGGAACTCTTCGTAAAAAGTGATACATGTCCTGTGGTATTACACACCAAGGTATTTCTTGTTCTCCTCTAAGATCACTTGATAGTATTTCAGCATGAATTGGTTCAACCCCCACATACCCTTTTGCTCCTGCGGCCACAGCAAGTTTATAGCCATGAGATGTTCTTCCTGCTCCCAAATCGACAACTACTTGATTCTGGAATTCTGGACATTTTTCTTTGAAATGTTTCGGAGAAAGATCCATCGCAAATGGTTCTGGTGATCTAAGAACAATACAAAGACGATTAAAATGTCTCTCCTGATGTAATACCGGTAACCACAAAGTATTAACACCAGGAATAATTTCTTCTAGTTTATTCATTGTCTATCTCAAAACCTTCTTCAAGTCATCTAAACTTGGGCCCCAGTAACCTTTTAAACAGTTTACTTCCAAATCCGCCAAATATTCTTCAAAGTTCTCAGCTTCAGCAGGATTTATTTTTGACATCAAACAATGATAGGCTTTAGGCCAGTTTTTCATCCTAGATTCAATTACGTGATGTATTCTTTCGGGACAATTAACCGCATAATCCACCATATCCAAGAAAGATTCATTACTCCACAATTTATTTGTTATTCCTTCTAAATGAGGTCCATGATGATCTCCATCTGTACACAAAACAATAGGTACTCCCATCTCATTTGCCTTAGCCACCATTCTATAAGCTTGATTTTCTGGCTTATCTCCTTCTCTTCCTGGAAAGAAAACATCCGAAATAATTCCATCAACAGACATACATTCATAAGCCTGCTTCAATGTCCCAACATAAGTCACATCCAAATCCACTACTTTTTGTCTTTCTCCTAACATATGTTGAACATCTTGCATATGATGTTCATTATCTTCAATCACTAGTATTCTTAGTTTTTCCATTTTTCATCTCCACTATTTTTTAAGCCCAATAGTATTGGCTTTAGTTTATTATAAACAAGTAGTAACACAATATTTATATAAACATTTATCCTACTATATTGGAGGATGAACACAAAAATACTAGAAGACATCGGATTAACTCCAGGAGAAATAAAAGTTTACCTCACATTATTAGAACTAGGCCCTCATTCTGCTGGTAAAATTATAGAAAAAGCAAACATTCAAAATTCTGTCTTCCACTTTAATATCAACAGGTTAATCGAAAAAGGATTGGTTTCTTATATCAAAAAAGGAAAAGCTAAGATTTATCAAGCTGCAGATCCAGAAAACTTCAAAACCTACCTACGAGACAAAGAAAAACAAATAGAAAAAATTCTTCCAGAATTAAAAGCCAAACAAAAACTAGCAAAAGAAAAACAAGAAGTAGAATTATTTACTGGAAAAAAAGGGATTCTCACTTTATTAAATCAATTAATAGAAAATACTAAACCCAAAGATGAATTTTTATTTTTTCCCCCAGATTTCAACCAAAATAAAAACAAAGAAATTCAAGAATTCTATCTAAAATATGATATTAAACGTCAAGACAAAAAACTCATCACTAAAGGTATCTCCAACATAAAATTAAAAAAATTATTCAAAGGTAGAAAATATCTAAAAATGAAGTACTCCAATTTACCAGTCCCCATTCACAGTGCTATTTGTAATAACAAAATGGCCATCATCAATTGGGGAGACCAACCAACAGGAGTTCTAATCTACTCTAAAAATATAGTCAAAAAACAAAAAGAATTCTTTCACGCTTTATGGAATTCATTATAATTACCTTCTCCCACCACGCATTCTAGCTACTAACATCTTCAACTTTTCATTCTCACGAATCAACCTTAATTTTTCTGCATCTTCTGCTGTTACTTTCCGAGCAAAATTAGCTAGTTGAAAATCAGCAGTTTTTATTTCTTTAGCAATCTGATTAAATTTATCAACTTCCTGACCAATAGCTTCTAATTTTTGATTCAAGAGAAGCAGTTTGTTACGAACTAATAATTCTTGTTCTTCATATTGCTTCCGAGTTGTAAATAAAACATCCATTTTAGATTTCAATTCCAGATTCATTTCTTCTAATAATTTCTGACTAGCTCGATCATGTAAAATCTTAAAAGAAGTAATCCTCTTCTGCATTTGATCATTATTCTCTGTAATTCGACTAACTTGATTAGAAAATTCTTGACCATAATTCAAATTATTTTTTTCCAATTCGTTTAATTTTTCTGAAACTCTATTCAACAATTGATAAGTTCCACCAATATCTTCTTGGTGATGTTCTTGTCTTTTTTCCAAACTAGCAAGCCTAGCTTTCACTTCTCTAAACTCATCTCCCAAAACATTCCACTCTTTTTTACCGATTAACATATTTACAAATATTAATAATTCTTATTTAAGTATTTGTATTTTCAAAACCACAACAGCTTTTGCTATTCTAAAATAATAAAACTTATAAACAAATAAATTACCAAAAAGACATGACTAAAAAAAAACCTCTTGCAATTCTCGACCAAATCGAAGAACAAGCTCAGCAAGGCGCCACTCTAGATGAAATCCTACAAACTAATCGTTTAACAAAAAATAGATTGAGTACATTATATCATTTTCACCCTTCCCCGGATTTTACCTATAAAGGCCTAAAACACCATACACATACTAATCTAGTGAAAAAAATATTACAAGAAGAAAATAAGAGAACCACTTTCTACCAAATCTGGCAAGAAACTGATTTGACTGTTCCAGGATTAGGAAAAATTGGGCAAGAAGAAGCAGAATTTGATGGAGAAAATATTCCATTAATCGAACTCCTATATGACGATTTCGTTTTACAAGGTCTTTCATTAGGTGAAATGATACCAGACTATTTTAAAACCAGACAAAGAGCCGACCAATATCTAATAAAAACTGGACAAAAAGAAAAATGGAAGGAAAAAAGAAAAGAAAAAGAATCAAAAAAAGCAGAAACTGAAGGAAAAAAAGTAAGTTCTCAACAACAATTCCTAACTTTATTACAAGAAAGAACCTTAACTTTAGCCAAAGATGATTGGCCTCTTACTCAAGCGCTCAATGCTCATTTTTCTAAAAAAAGAAAAGCACAATGCTTACCTTTAAGCAAACTAGTCGAACTCTTTCAATTATATTCTCAAGAACCTTATCATCCTCGAGCCTTTGGTCAAAAATTGGGATTGCATGCCAGTAGCGTCACCAGACAAATTCGATTAGCAGGTCTAAATGCAAATATTCCCTTTCGTAAACCTAGAATCTGTATCAGCGACAAAGAAAAGAAAAGACTAGCCCATCTCCACAAAAGCATTCTTTCTTATTCTGATTTGGCTTATTTTACGAACTTACCTTACCATGTCATTACTCAAAACCAACTTAAAAGTCAAACTAAACCTAAACCCATTTGTTGGTTCAGAGGATTCACTTATCGAAAAGCTAGTGAAATTTATGAAGCCCAATCTGTTTTATCCCCAGCAGAAATACAAGAAGCTCTTGACCTCAAACCAACAATCTACCAAAATTACCTCGAGTATGAAAGCATTACAAGAAAAACAATCATTTCCGAACTTCACAAGATTTATCCGGAAATTGCTTCCGAAATCGACCAACCTTGGGTTACTAAACCAATAAAAACCCTCCAAGAATCAGAAACCCAACAAACCACAACTATTCATAACATTCAAGAAGCAATCTCCGCTGGAGCTACCAATATACACGAAATCGAAGAATTTACTGGCCATTCTCATCTTACCATCAAAAAACATGCAAAAATTGGTAACTTCCAAATTCCTTTCAGAAAACCAGGACCAAAATCATAATCTTTATAAAAAAACTAAAAAACAACTAATAAAATGGCATGGCACGACTTTTTAACTCCTGTAATGGAACCAATCTTATCACTAGGTCCTTTTTGGGCTGTTTTAATAATTTCTTTTCTTATCTCTTTACTAATAACTTTAGTTTACAAATGGGTTACTGATCAAAAATTAATGAAAAGTTTGAAAGACGAACAAAAAGAATATCAACAAAAAATCAAATCCTTGAAAGATAATCCTAAAGAAATGATGGCTGTTCAAAAAGAAGCCATGAAAAAAAATATGGAGTATATGAAACACTCTTTCAAACCAACTTTAATCACTATGCTACCAATTATTTTAATCTTTGGTTGGATGTCTGCCCATTTAGCTTTTGAACCAATTTATCCTGGAGAAACTTACTCAGTAACTCTTAAATTTGATAAAGGGACTACTGGTTCAGCTGAATTAATCTTAGATAAAAAATCCGAACTATTATCTCAAGCTAAACAAACCATTTCCAATCAAGAAATCACTTGGAAAGTAAAATCAAAAACAGAAGGCAACCATATCTTACAATTTAAATACAACAATCAATCTTACACTAAAAAAGTATTAATTACTAAAAAATTAGCTTATGAAGAACCAACTTCACTTATTCAAAATGCTGATTTAAAACAAATCCAAATTAATCAAAATAAATTAAGGCCTTTGGGACCTAGTATCAGTCTTTTTGGCTGGCAACCAGGTTGGTTAGGATTATACATCATCTTCTCTTTAATCTTTAGTATGGGTTTAAGAAAAGCTTTGAAAATATATTAGATTATACACAAAAGATTTATAAATGGCCAAAAAAAATAGAAATTAATGTCCCAAAGGGATAAATCTTTGAGGTAACTCAGATAAGTTCTGAGTAATATTTCAATAAAAAATAAACAAAAATGCCAGCAGGAAAACACAAATCAGGAAGATTTCGAAAAATCTTTGTTAGAACTCCCGGAAGTAGAACTGTAGTTCAACATCGAAGAAGGAAACCAAGTAAAGCTAAATGTAGAGATTGTGGTAAAGTCTTAGCTGGTGTACCACATGGATTAGCTAGCAAAATAAAAAATCTTCCTAAAACTGTTAAACGTCCAGAAAGACCATATGGTGGAGTTCTTTGTAGTAAATGTACTAGAGTAATAATGAAAGCAAAAGCGAGGGCTGAAGAATGAGTTTGTTTGAAGTTGGAAGATTAGTACTTAAAATCGCTGGTCGAGACGCTGGCAAGAAAGCAGTAGTAGTTGAAAAATTAGATGAGAATTATGTTTTAATTGATGGACAAACTAGAAGAAGAAAATGTAACACCAAACATCTTGAAATTTTACCTCAAGTTTTAAAAATTAATAAAGGGGCATCCCATTCTAATGTTGTAGATGAATTCAAAAAATTAAATTTAGAAGCTTTAGAAACTAAACCAAAAGAAAAAACAGAAAGACCTAAAAAACAAAGAAAAGAGAAAATTAAAGAAAAGAAATCAGCTAAAAAAATCCCTGAAAAGAAAGAAAAACCAGCTGAACCTAGAAAAGAAGAATCAAAAAAAGAAGATATTAAAGCTAGTTCTTTCGAAAAAACATTAGAAAAAGAAACAAAATAAATCTATTTTCTTTCAAACCATAAATTAATTTCTCCACTCTTTTTATTATCTAAATAAATCGTTAATTCATCACGTTCCCACATCTTTCTTTCTCCATTCTTCAACTGAACAATACCTTGGTCTTGAGGTGCCCCAAATCTGTTTTCATATTTTTCTACCAATTTTTCATACAATTGAGAATTGTTATTTTTGAAAATAAATAAAACTCTTCCCAATTCACCTCCTGGAAAACCATATCCAATAATCCCCCCAGTTTGAGGGTAACCTAAAAACTCATCCAGTTCCTTATTTTTTCCTGGACTATAAGCTTCCATTAACATTCCTGAATCATATCTAAATTCATTTCCTGGAGATTGAAATCTACGTACTTCTTGAATGTTCATTCCCCATTTCAAACCTACAAATTTTTTAGGAAGCAAATCTTCCAATGAATCTCCTTTTATTTGGTTTACAATTTCTCCACCAATACAAGAAACCCCTTTATAAATTCCAACACTTCCTCCTGCCACCACGCCAAGAACAGTTAATCCAATTAAACTTTTTTTCATTACTGAAATAGAAGGTAAAGTTATAGAAACAGAAGGTAAATTAAATTTAGGTAAAGAAAAATTTTTGGTGTAATTAATCTCTTTCCAACATGCCAATAATTCTTCTAATTTGTAATTCATTTTAAAAAATCCATCTCAATCAATCCATAAGTATTATCATCTAATTTTTTTTCAAACTGAAATGAAAATCTTTCTCCTTCATCATTTAAAAAATATGCTTTTTGATCTTTTTCTCCCACATAAAATAATGATTGGTTATTTCTCATTTCCCAAATTCTTCTTACTGAACTTTCTTCTGGTCTGTTCTTTCGCACCAAAATATTCGCAATAATTGAATGGGCTGCCAGTCGAGGTGTAGAATGATCATCAATTGAATGGAGATATTTATCTATTTTGATATAACCCAACCTAAAAAGCTCTTCTTGAATTCTTTTTGTTCCAAATTCCAACTCTGCTTTTCTCATTTCCCCAGTATGGCGGCCCCGCACAATCTCGTTAGCTAACCAATATTTATCGTCCACATTATCAGTTTGAGATAATTTAGAGTACAAATGATTTAATATTGCTTTACTCTTCCAATAAGAAAACAAATTTGATGACAAATTTTGTTCTTTTAACAATTCTACTACTTTATCTGCTTCTCCTTGATCAGTTAAAATCTCTACTTTTTCCATATTTGTAGTTGGTAGTTTTAATTTATATCTAACTTCGGGGAAAAAATAAGATGTCCCACTAAGACCTATCAATCCAATTAATCCAATCCCCATAGTTTTTTTCAATCTTCTCGAAACTGTTGGTCTTCTCAATTTGGGTTTTTTCTTTTGCCCAAAAAGGCCATAACAACTTTTCACTGCTTCCCATTCTCGAACAAAATATTTAGTAGAATAAAATTTTTGCCCTCTATGAAAAAAAGTAGCTTCATTAATCTCTTCACCATTTATTACAGGGGGCAAATATTGTAACAAATTAATTTGATCGGTATTGGCTTGTCCTTGTTTAATTTTATTTATACTTGGCTTTACAACATTAACTCTCAAATTCCTTTCATTTACCAACACTTGAATTGGAATTTTTTCAGTAGAAACCTGGGGCCTTAATTTAAATAAAAAATCCAACATAAAATCAACATAAGTACGAACATAATTAGAATTATCAATTTCAATCAATTCTTCCAATTGTTTTGATCCAGGTAATAATTCTTCCTGTGATAAAAGACTTCTAACCCTATCATTTAATTTACGACCAAAAGTAGTTAGATAATTAGGAACAAATAAATTTTTAGCCAATTGTGTCATCACCAAACTATAATTTTCTTGAAATGACCAGAATCAAAAGATTGATATCCTTCTTTATTTTTTAAAAATCTCTCAATCCCCAACAACGCCCCATAATAATCAGAAAAAATAAATACGCTTTCTCCTTCTTTTTTTAAGTTTTTTGGATCAAATTTCCTAACCAAATCTTGTTCAAATAATACTTTTTTCAATTCATACAAATTTTCTTCCTTCATCTCAATTAATAATTAGAAAAGTTATATAAATGTTTTGCTACTTTAAAATAAGAAATAAACAAATTAAATATATTTCATTTCTTAAAAATCATTTTATTTTTATCAAAATAAGATCCTGCTAAAGAACAAGGTAAATAACATCTATTTTCTCTTACACAATCACCATTAACACTAATCTTATCTTCCCCATATAAAATCTGAAAGACATCTAAACATCTTTCTTCAGTATAAATAGTGCATTTATTATCATCCAAACATTGACAACATTCTTGCTCATTGGTTTGATCTTCACAACCCAATAAAGATAACCCTAATAAAGAACTAACTATAATTTTTGCTAAAGACATAAATAATAAAAACACAACTTTTATAAATATTTTATCACCCTAAAACAAAAAATGACACCAGATTTAAGTACAGTTTTAGAAACAATCGCTGAACAACCAACTATTTTTGAATCTCTTCTAGAACAAGCAAAAGAAGAAGCTAAAACAGACATTGTTTTAAGATTCAAATGGAAAGCCCACATAGACAATTTAATGCAAAGTGAAGCATATGACACTTTTTTAAATATTGACCAATCAGGATTAAACCCCCATACTAATCGATTAAAATACGAATTAACTAGTTTATATCTTTCTAACGATCTTTATAGAATCCAAATACATCAACTCATTGATGAACAACCTAAATATTCTCCAAATCTAACTCCAAACCCACAACCGGCATAGTTAAATCCCAATTAGTTAAAACTTGTGGAGAAAATTCTCCTAACAAACCAACTTTCTTTCCCCCAACAATAACTTGTCCTACCCTACCAGGTAAAAAACTATTATGTTTCATTTCTTTAACTGAATAAGTTAATCCTAAATTTCTCATTAACCCATCCAAAATTTGTTTAATTTGAGTAAAATCAATCCTCTCCTGACACAAAACAATTCCTAATTTCTCTTTCTCCTTAACTCCGGTTTCTTGACTCTTATCAAAATCAAAAACTCTTCCAATTTCAAAAACATTCTGCGGAAATTCATTATGTTGATTTTCTTTTAAATTTTTCATCAAACTTGGTAAGATACTATTTCTCAAATGATTATAATCTCCCATTGAATTTTTCAAAGGAATTAATTTCTCATTCAATTCCATCTTCTCATTCATTTCTTCTTTAGTAATCAAATGATAATTTTTAACTTCCAATAACCCATATCCAATCAAAATTTCTCTAACTTTCTTAAAATATTTCTCCAATTTATCTTCTTCCCCAATAGTAGCTACATTTGGAATTTCTTCTTCAAAATTTTCATAACCATAAGCAATAGCAATATCTTCTACTAAATCCACTTGATGTAAAATATCTGCTCGATAAGCAGGAATTAAAACCATTCCTTTCTCAAAACCAAAACCCATTCTTCCTAACAAAGTAACTACTTCTTTCTCACTAAGATATACACCCAATCTCTTATTAACATAATCTAAATCTAATTTCATCTCCCCAGGAATCAAATCTGGGCTAACTTTTTTAGTACCATAATTTAATTCCAATGAAAAGATTTTTCCCCCCATATCTGCTAAAGCAGTAACAATAATGTTTAAACAAGTCTTAAGTGTTTGATAATCAAAACCAGAACACTCTACAAAAACATCTTTAGTCTTTTCGGATATTTTTCCTGTTTCATGCGAATTAATAATTGGTGGCATACTCAAAACTTTTTTATCTGCATCAACAAAATAAGGGAACTTACTCAATCCTTCTAACAAATGTCCAAATTCCCTTCCTGCTTTATGTTGAGACAAAATTTGTAAACCAGTTAATTCTCCTTTTGCTTCTAAAGGCCTAAATTTAATCTGTTCTGGTTTATCTGCCCGATAAGTAATTGGAAATTTAATTTTCTCCATTGGATAAATACCAATCGCTGCTTTCTTTCTATTCCTTCCATAAGTAATATGTAATTTCTCTTGAATTTGTACAATCTCTCTAATTTTCTCATCATCAAAATTCAATCCTTTAACAATCGCACAAGCAGTAAAATCTCGAATTCCTTGCACTGATTTATCAACAATAACTTTTTCCCCACTACTTTTAACTTGATAATCTCTCAACCCAGTTTTCACTCCAATAAAACTAGAAAATGCCCTAGCAAAACCTTGTTCAGATAATAAATCTGGACGATTGGGAAATATTTCCACTTCAATTTCATTCCCATTGATTCCTTCTAAATCAGTTCCCAACATACTAATCCTGTCTTTCAACTGTTCTAGAGGTAATTTCTTTCCCACTAGTTTTTCAAATACTTTTTTGTTTAATGTTATTGTTGGCATTTTAAAGATTCTTTCTTTGTGAAGAATTGTTTTCAGACAAACCTTCAAATTTTTTAGTTATTCTGTTTTTAACAAAATGAAATGCTTCTTCCATATCAATATTAAGTTGATTAGCTAAACGACAAGTAGCAAATAACAAGTCACCAATTCCATCTTTAAAATCTTCTTGTTTTTCTTGAATAACTGAAATTCTTTCTTCTTTATTTTTATATCTTAATAATTTACTCATTTCTATTAATTCTTCATGTAAATGATCAAATTTATCAACAGTAGGATGATCTTCCCATTTTTGTTTAATTGCAAAATCTTTTACAAATTTTTGAGCTTCTTTAATCTTCATTTCAACCACGCTTTCATTTCTCTTAATTGTTTTAAATCATTCTTATACAATTCTCGAATATCTTTAATCTTCCAATATTCAGATATTATTCGACCCATTCCCTGACCCCAAGCTAACACTGGACAATCAAAACCCAAAAGAGGTTTCACAACTTCCGGACGGAAGATTCCTGCTCCTCCCAATTCCACCCATTCTTTCTTCCCTGGATGAAAAACATCAACTTCTACTGAAGGTTCTGTATAAGGAAAATGAGCCGGTCGCATCCTTACTTTAGTATATCCCATCTTCTGATAAAATTCAGTTAAATATCCTTTCAAATGTTTCAAATTAGCGTTTGGATCAACTACTATCCCTTCCACTTGATAAAATTCAAACAAATGTTTCCAGTCTAATGCTTCATTTCTAAAAACTTTACCTACTGAAAAAAACTTTGCTGGCAAATCTTCTTTCTTTAATCCAGCAATTGTCCTCGCAGATAAATTTGTAGTATGGGTTCTTAACAATATCCTCTCCGCTTCTGCTCGAGAATAATTTCCTCCCCACCCTTTACTTCTTGTATCCCCACCATTCTCATGCACTTTTCTAACTACTCTATAAACATTTGGCAATTTAGCTTTTCCATTCAAATAAAAAGTATCTTGCATATCTCTAGCTGGATGATCTTGTGGAACAAATAAAGCATCTAAATCCCAAAAAGAAGATTCAACATAATTTCCTTTCATTTCTTTAAATCCTAATTCCAACCAAATTTTCTTAATATAATCTACTGCCTGATTAACAAAATGAATTTTTCCCCCATTAATTTGAGGAACATTAATTTCTACATCATATTCTCGAAAGTTCTTTCCTTTCCATTTTCCAGTTTTTAACATTCCAGGAGTTAACCTATTTTCAACATCTCCTCCCAACTTCAATTTAGCTAACTTTTTACCTACTTCAAGCAATTCAACAGAAACTGCTTTAACTTCTTCAATTTTCAAAAAACCTTTTCTCTTCAACAAATTATCTAATGCTAATTTATCCAAATCTTTAATTAAGTTAAAATCTAATGGAAAATCACGATGTAAAAATTTCTCTTCTGGGGTTTCCTTCAACAATCTTAAACCTTGCGGACCTAATTTAACCATCAATTCATTTTCCTTTTTAATTTCAATTGCTAATTTACTTCTTAATAACCCTAAACAAGCATTAGTTTCTTCTTTATTCAAATTAGCCTTCTTAGCCACCAAACTCAAAGCCGAAAATTTATCTCCCAATACTTTCAACAATCTTTTCTCAGGTAAACCTTCTTTTTTATACTGTAAACCATTCTTATCCAATAAAACAACTTTCTTTTTATCAACAACAATCTTAACTGCTTTCTTGTTCTCTAACCATTGTAATGCTCGCATTACTTCTATTTCCTGTAAACCACTAGATTTAACAATACCAGATAATTCTTTCTCTTTACTTAAAACTGGCAAAACCTGCCTCTCCAAAGAATGTAATTTAGCTACTAACTTTTCCATCTCTTAAAAGAAACCAAGATTATTTATAAAATTATTGTCTTAGTAATTATCAAAGAAAAAATAAATAAAAAAAGAAAAAAATTACTTGCCCCACATCTTATTGAACATTCCGTCCATTGCTGTGGTAAAGTAAGGTGTTTTAACCCAAACCCCTAAATCATAGGTCGGATGAACATCTTTATCATTCAAAGCCATGAAGACAATATCTTTTCCGTCTACTGTACAGAATCGAGCATCAACTTCTTTGTTAGCTTTAACTTCTGCTAATCCTTTCAAACTACTAGCTAATTTTTTATGGTCTTTAGAATGATTTGCTAAAATTCTAATCTTCACTCCTTTCTTCTGAACTTTTTCAAAAGTAGGTCTCAATGCTTCAACTTTTCTCATAAAACCAGAACCAGTAGTCATGATATTAACACTTGACTTAGCTTCTTTAACTAACAAATCCAAATGGTTGTATAAGTTATGTCTTCCTCGGATACATCCACTTAATTCTGCTGGATCAACTAAATCAACACCTTGGGTATGTAGTGTTTCTAATTCTGACATCATTTCAGAATTTTTGATTCCATCCAATCTTTTAATTTTTTCTTGCGCATTCAAATGCATATTTTTTTTAACTCGACCAACCACTTCATTTGGTGGAATAGCAATATACTTAATCGGCTTACCTAATTTCATTACTACAAATCCTTTCTTTTCTAAACTTTCCAAAACATCATAACTTCGACTCCTTGGAACATCCGCAATATCTGATAATTCACCTGCAGTAGAAACACCTCGAGAAAGAATAGCTGCCCACAATTTAACCTCATATAAATTCAGGTCGAAATACCTTCTTAGTTTGCTTAACAATTCATCTTTTACAATCATTTTTTTACAACCCCCCTCTTTTTTTTCTGTATTTGTAAAATTACAAACACATAACAAAGTCCACTTTTTTTCACCCCGTAAACTTTTGTTACTAAGCTATAAGTAAATGGAACTACTATTAAAAGGTTGCGGTTATTGAAAATATAGTTTATTACTGGTGCGACATAAAAACTAGGTTAAAATAATGGCTTTCTATTTTTACCATTCTAATTTGTACCTCAATAAAGCAGCTACTCCACCAAGACCTTTCAATTTTTTTCCACCTTCATGTTCATCAGAAATTATAAAAATTTCACCTTTCAAATTATCAACTTGCTTCATCAACAAATCTAATTTTTCATAATCTTCTTGCTGTCTCAACTCTTGAATCAAAAAATCTCCCACCAATAATTTGATCACTGCTCCAGCCTCAACTGCCTTAGCAACTTGTTCAAAACCATAAACTGCTACACCTTCTTTATGAATCTCTGCTAGTAACTCTTCAACCAATAATTCTTCTTCCCGCGTTCTACTTTTCTTCAATGCTTGTTGTAATTCTGGTCTCTTCAAAACTTCATCAATGGCATTATTACTTACTGAACCGCAAGTAGATAAAACAATTTTTTTCTTCAAATCTCCTTCTACTTTTTTCATCAAATCCTCTTTGAAAAAAGCCGGACTAGCCAAAATAATACTTTCTGGAGAATATCTTTTTTCATAATCTTTCAACAATTTAATAATCTCGTCATAAAAATCAGTTCTCACTTCAACTTTTTTTCTTTTTCGAGCAACATCTCCTTCCAATTTTAACAAAACATCATAACCATACATTTTTGATAATGCAAAAACCGCTTCTTCTCGATCAAAAACACAAATCAAGAAATGGTGTTTCTTTTCTGCTGCTTCTGTCAATTTATCTTTTTGATATTTCAACCACTTTATCTTTTCTAAAACAAATTCAGAATTTTTTTCCAATGAAATTGTATGATAACTACCAGAAGGAATATCTTCCGGACCCGATTTAACTTTCCCACTCACTCTTAATATGTCACTAAACTTATGAAACTCAACTTTCTCTACTTCTACTTTCAAAGTTAAAGTTTTTTTCACAGTCTTAGCATTCTCTCCATCACCAATCTTTATTTTTCTAGTAGTCTTCCCTTTAACTAAATCACCAGTATCTATAATATGACTAAGATACCATAAATCGTCCATATCATTAACTCGAAGTTTAACAACTCCTTTCCGAAAATCTGAATGAATAATATCCATAGAATTAGTTAAAAGCATCAATGTATTAAATATATTACTATAAAACAAAACAGTTAACAAAACTGAACACTAGAAAATATAAATTTATTTAAATAAACTATCTTAACAATTTATTATGAAATGGAAAACAATTTGTTCAGATGGTTCAAGAGTAGGCACAATTACTTTTCTACTTGATCAAAAAAGTTATACTTGTTTAGAAGCCACTGTCGAAAATTATAGGATCAATGAAATAGCTCCTACTTGGTCGGATTATACTTTTCGTTGTGATAGAGGACATGCTACATTAACTTTACCAAATAATTTAGATCCAACCATCATGAAAATATTAGGTGTAGCAGAAGATGAAATTGTTGGACAAAAAGTTTTAGCATATTATGATATAAATCAATTAGTGGGATTTGCCCCCATAAAATAATTTTCAAACTAAAACCTCTTCTCCCTTCCCATTAAATTTATATATGATAAAACTTTTCTAATCCCTATGTTTACCAAAAGAGGTCAGTCAGCAGCAGGAGCTGCAGTATTATTAGCCATTATTATGGGTCTAATTATTCTATTTATTATTCTCTTGCCTCCTGCAGAAAGAGCTAAGTTACTAGATGAATCATCCACTTCAAACTTTTCCAAAACAACAGGTACTAGTGGAGTAAAGACAGTTAATGAAAATTTATTAAGGTCTAATCCTGGAAGATTAAGCTATTTAAGTGAAACTTCCATAGATAAAGTTGTCCCTTCAACCAGAGTTGTCACAAAAGATAAATCAACCATTCTCACTGAAAAATCATACATAACCACTAAAAAAAGTGTCTTCTCATCTAAAGAAGAAAAAATTTATTTTGAAATCCCAGATTTAACTAATACCAATAATATTCTATTAAGTTTTAGTATTGATTCTTATCAAGGAGATTTAATTATATTATTAAACAATAGGGAAATATTTAATAAACAAGCCCACCAAATCAAACCATTAAAATTATCTAAAGCAATTCTAAGCAAAAAAAATACCTTAACTTTCAAAGTCTCCTCACCCGGAGCTGCATTTTGGAGAACTAACAAATATGATCTAAGCAAAATAAAAGTTGTTGCTCAAGTAAATGATATTAGTGGACAAGAAAGTAAAAACCTATTCAATATAAAAACTGATGAAGCAAAAAATATCGAAAGTGTTAGCCTTAGATTTAGTTTAAGTTGTTCTCAAAACAATATGGGTAAACTATCTGTAAAAATTAATGATTATTTAGTTTTTTCTGGAGTCCCAAACAATTGTGAAGATTTAATGTATTATAAAATCCCCCCAAGCAAAATAAAAGCTGGAAGTAATTGGTTATTATTCAAAGTTGATAAAGGAGATTATAGTATCAATCAAATTTCAGTTAAAATTAAAAGAAAAAAAGTATCTTATCCAGTATATTATTTTGATTTAAATAAAAAATACTTTACTGCTTCCTCTTCTGATGCTACCTGTGGTGTAGTTGATGGTTTATGTCCGACAAATTGTGGGGAAGATGTGGATAAAGATTGTTGCTTTGCAACTTATTCTACCCCTTATTGGTGTGATACTAAAACTAAAAACTCAGGAGATCGTTGTGTTGGAAGTGTCGATTTAAATGACTGCAGTCGTTGCGTTACTGGTTATGAAGACAAAACAGGAGAAGCACCATCCAATTGCGAAGGTCTTTGTGGAGACGATACAGATAATTATTGTCCTAGTGGTTGTCAAGCTGATTACGATAAAGATTGTTGCTTTGAAAAAGCAGGCAGTCAGTTCTGGTGTGCTGATTTACCAACCAGTGGTTTAGATTTCACTTGTTTAAATTCCGTCAGCTCAGGACAATGTAATATTTGTGATACTGGATACAATGGAGAAAGCGAATCAACTAGTTGTCCAGCTAAAAAAACAACTACTGAAACTAATCAATTAAAATCAGCATATGATTTATTGCTTTCTTTAGACTTTGCTGACGATGAAAAAAAGGAAGCAGAAATTTATGTCAACGGACATAAAATCAGTTTTGATACTTACAAAACAGAATTCTCTCGCAATATTAAAAGGTATGCTACTCCTTGGACTAACTCTATTAAAATTATTCCTAAAAATAGTTTCGATCTAAAAACCCTAAAAGTAGATTTAAAAAGCAAATAATTCTTTTTTTAGTAACCTTTTTATACCCAGACAAATTAGTCTTAAATATAAAAAGAGGACGATGGCAGGAAATTTAAGTAGAATTGGAGATGTAATGAGTGGAGGGAATAAAAATATTTCTCTTTTTATGATCTTTTTAGGTTTTTTAGCTTATTGGCTTAAAATTAATGGCACCTATACTAATCAGTCTCCATTTAGTATAACTATGTCTTTGTTTTTATTTATACTTGCTGGTTATGCTTTAGCAAATAAAATGGAAACTGCTAGAGCAGGAGTATTCTTACCGATGTTATTATTTTCTCTTTGGTATTTTGCCTTTGGAGCTAGTTATGATCCCAGATTCTTAATTTATTTCATCACCATTAGTTTTGTAATTATTATCTCACCTATGCTTTTTTCTAAAGGCAAAAGTGTTATGCCAGAATTAATTGGACTATTGCCTGTATTATTTCTTTTTTTAGATCAAGGCATGTTACCTTTTCTAATCAAAAAGTTAAATTGGCCCTTAACAGATTTAATGAAAAATTTGATTTTGTATATGCCTTGGTGGTCTTTTTTTGGAATATTCACTCTCCCCTCTAAAGCATCAGATAATGAACTACTTAATTTCCTTGTTGGTTCCCTTAAAGTTGCTGGAATATTTTATATCGTCTTCATGTTTGTTGCTCCCACCATTCCAACTTTGGGTTATAATTCTTCTGCCCTTCCAGAAATCAAAGAACTACAAAAAGCACAAGACAATGTTTTAAAAAAATTCCCTAAAACAGAAAACCCTGCTTGGTCAAATTTTTTGTGCACCATAAAAGTAGCTACTAATCCCACCAAACAATTAGATGTAGAACAATGTATTAAAGATAAACAAGAAACCTCAGCCATTAAATATCAATGTATTGAAGTTAAAAAACTAAAAAAAGATACGGGGGCCTATAAAAATTGTGCAGATAAAGTCAAAAAAGATAGAAAAACAGCAGTAGGAATTATTGGTACTTCAGACCCCACCATTAAACAACCAACCACTATCAATTTAGAAAAACAATTTGAACAAAAAACTATTTTCATCAAAAAAGGTGATACTTCTCGTCTTAGATTTCCAGCTATCTTAAAAATAAAAAACCCTCAAAAAAGAAAATTAACTGCTAAAGTTAGCTGTAATTTTAAAAAAGGGGATCAA
>CAYSWQ010000003.1:0-72674 GCA_964434885.1 uncultured Methanosarcinales archaeon
CTTAACTTTTTTAGTTACCTTTTATTTACCTTTAACCCGTATTCAAATTAAAGGACAATAGTTATCACCAAGGATCCTTCCAGAAATAATTAAAGTACCTCATAAAAGATTCTTTGATCTCTTTTGATTCTAGGACAAATGCAAATGATTGCTTCCCCCATAATATCTGAGCAACTTTGTTTCCATAGATAGCAATAATTAAGGGAGACGAAAGGTTCTTAGGCAGCTCGCATCTTTTGTAATACATCATTTTTTGTGCTTGGATGTTTTCTGGTTCGAGTCCCTCAAGGTAAGTACCATGATCAACAAGATCATAAAGCATTCTTTTCATCCTTGTTCTTTTCTTCATCCAATGTTTGAACCAGTTCTTCAAATTGATATGTTCAACCCCAGAATTACCTCCAATCCAATAAGATTCATCGTAATCTAACATTTCATTCAGTATAGCTTTCATCGATTCGTTACCACGAAAAACCTCTGCCCTGATCTTTGTTTTCTTCTCATTAAAAACAGAAATTAATTCTGGAAGATGAGGTTGGATCTTCTCTTGTTGAGTTTCAATATCTTTCTTTTTGTCTTCAAGATAATCAATAATCTTGTTTGGGTGGGTAATCTGAAATGTTCGTTTTCCTTTTTCGAGAGTATAGCTTACTAATCCTTTTTCTATTAGCTTATTTAATATATCATAAATATTTCTTCTGTCAATACCTGTCTTCTCATGAATACTGTGAAGCGAAGATGTTCCAATTTCTAGCATCGCTAAGTATACTTTGGCTTCTCCTTCTGAAAAGCCAATCGTTCTTAAGTAGCTTATTTCCATCCATTTGGGTAAATTAAACTCATTTATATATTTTGTGGTAGTATTACATTACCACAAACATATTTAAACTATCTTGTTACTCCTTCTAGATAGTATATAGATACGAAATGAATCTCACTAAATTAACATTTGAAGACGAAAAAACTTTCAGAAGTTTTGTAGGAAGGTTTCGCCCAACTAGTGATCGTTTTGAGGATAGTTGGGCTTATATTTTACAAGCAACAAGAAAATGGCCAAAGAAATATCTTAATGGAGAAAACTTAGTTCTTTTATCGAAAAAAGAAGATGGAACTTGTGTCATCCCCCATTACTTTTGCTCTGATGAAGTTTTGGTTGGTTTAGTAAGAGATTTAGGTCAAAAAGCAATATTGAAAAATGTAAGTCCAAAAGATGTTGAGAGATTAAAACATTTAGGATTTGAAGAGTATGGGGAAGGAGAAAGATGGTCTCATGGATGTCTTTATGATAATCAAACATTCCCTCAACAAATATTGAACCTAGATAAATTGTTGAGCTTACGTGGGAAAGAATACTCTCGTTTAAGAGGAGAATTAAATGGTTCGAGAAGGAAAGTAAAAACAATAGAGAGGAGAAGTTATAACCCAGCAAGAGATAAAGATGCAGTAAGGGATATAATTTTATCACAAGAAGAAAGAAATCCTGGCACGCTTGATTCTCATGAAATGTATTTGGAACTCGAACGTTCTTCTTTTCTAGTTCCTTCTGTTTTTACAGTTGGTGGAAAAATTATAGGTTATACTTTGGTGGATCATATTTCAGACACTTGTGCGGCTTTTAATGCTTTAGTTTATGATACCAATATCTCCCAGTTATCATCTCGTCTAACATTTGAGTCAGCAAGAATGTTGGTTGATATGGGATATCGATTATTTAATCTACAAGGTTCAGAGACTGCTGGTGTTGATAGATGGAAAAGAAAATTTAATCCGATAAACTCAAATTATAGAAAACACCTAATTTTCAAGTAAAATTAATCAAATGAGAAGTAAAGTTACTGATAGCTTTATTAAAAAGCAAAAAGCGAAAGAGTTTCCTTATTTAATTAAAGTTCTTGGTTTTGAGATTCAAGTAGAAAAGGATGTTTACCCCCCAAGTGAAGATTCTACACTTTTAGCAGAAGAATTAGAAAATGAAGTGTATGGTGTAAAACCTAACGAAAAAGTTTTGGATTTTGGGACTGGAACTGGTTATTTTGCATTAGTTGCTGCCCAAAGAGGAGGAAATATTGTTGCTATTGATGTTAATCCTATGGCAATTCAATGTTCAAGAAAGAATGCACTGAGAAATAGTTTAGAAGATAAAATTGAATTTAGAGAAGGAAGATCCTTTGAAATAATTCCTCCTAATGAAAAATACGATGTTGTAATGGTAAGCTTGCCATTCGAAGCAGCAGAACCAAATGATAATTTTGAAATGAGTGTTTATGATAATAATTTTGAAACAAGAAAAGAATTCTTCAGAAAAATTAAAGATCATTTAACTGAAAAAGGTAGGATCTTTTTTGCATATGCAGATTACGCGGAGGAGGTTGCACCACTTACTGATTTTCTTGAAAATTTTGATTACAAACTAATTTCTGAAAAGATAAGTAATGATAGTGAGTTAAATAGAGTTTACCTAATCACACCTAAATCTAGGATGTAAGTACCCATAATTAGATTTAACACTAATTAACTTCTTTAGATGGAAGTAAAAAATCGGTCAATTTTAACAAGTAATAACTCACACCATTATTTTATAGACGAGAAAAATAAAAAATAAAGAAAAAAATTAAATTTTGTTTTGTTGTTTCTGGGGCGGTTGTTGGCTCTGTGGGAATTGATATTCGCCAGGTGGGTAAGCCATAGGTTGTTGGTAATCATTTGCCTGCGGATAGCCATTTGGTTGCTGAGGTATATCTTGCTGATAACCATTAACCTGTTGTCCATTGGGTTCTTGATAAACTTGTGGTTGCTGTCGATTCATATTCTGTTGAGGAGAACTAACTTGTTGTGGCTGTCGGTTAAAGTTACTTCTTCTAGTCTTACGGACGTGATCCCAACGCATGTGATATCCACTTACCCTTCTTTTCTTTTTATCCTTGGCTCCTGGCGGTCTTCCTAGTCTTACACCTTGAGCTTTCAAATAATCCAATTTTGCTTGCGTTCTTTCTCTAATCAAACTTCTTTCGAGTTCGGCAACAGCACCAATAATTTGTAGGAAAAAGACACCTTGGGCTGATGTAGTATCGATCTCTGGACTAACACAAATAAATTGAACATCTTTGTTATTCCACTCTTCCGTCAAATTGATCAAATGTTTGAGAGACCGTCCTAATCTATCCAATTTAGCTACGAGAACTGTATCAAATTCTTTCCTTCTGATGGCAAACATCATCTGATCTAATTGGGTTCTGGAAGTAGTGGCTCCGCTAATCTTCTCCTCGAAAACTTCATAGTCCCACTTATTCTCTTTACACTTATCAATCAATGGTTGTCTCTGCTGATCTAATGTTTGATCACTGGTTGAAACCCTACAGTATATCGCTACTCGTTTTGTCATTTTTTCACCTCCTAAAAATACATTTCTTTCGGTAACATTCTAAAAACTTTGGTCCCACAAATAGCACAACTACCAGTAACTGCTTGTCTACCATTTTTCATCACCACTTGTCTTATCTTATCTATCTCCACTTTCTTTTTACATTTCATGCATACTGCTTTCATTTTTCCTTACCTCCGCCTAATAGTTTTTACAATCCTCTCTTTCCCAAACTTAGTTTTCAATCTCCGATCAAGTTTTACTAATTCTTCCAGTAATTTGTTAGTATTCTCATCCACGCAACTAATGGTCCAGCTGACACCAGAACTTAACCTCTTTAGATTAACTTTTTTCTCCATTTTTACCTCCCCCTCATTTCTTTACTAAATTCTTTAATCCATTTGATGACAGTTAGTAGTACTGCCAAAGCTAATACTCCAATACCTAACCAAAATACCCCCAAAACAATTGTTGAACTAATCACAGGGAATTTAGTTCTAAGCAGTTCCAGAATAAAGCTAATAATTATTAGTCCAACTGGAACCAAAACCAGTTCTTTGTAACCAAACATTTTTTCTCACCTCCAATATAGTCTTGTACGGTTAATAGTGCGGTTAGATTTCTAGGTTTCAGGTGCCTTAACCCTAGAAATTAGCCATTTGTGCGGTTTAAATCCATTAGTATATCTGAGTTCTTTTTTCCACTAAATTGTAACTGTATAAACTCACCCATATCCTTCCTTAACAACATTTTAATATCATATTTAGCATAACTATTCCATTTACGATTTTCAGTTAAAACAATGTAAACTCTTTCCCCATACTTCTTTTTAGCCAGAGAGAATTTGCGGTCAGTCCATTCTTTATCTGTCTTCAAAGCTTTGCCTGTTTCAATCTCCAAAACAATTTTTTGCTTAACTTTATTTTCAAAAATAATATCTGGTTCCTTTGTTCGTTTCACCCAGATTTTGTTAGTATATTTTTTTAGCTCATTAACAATTAAACCAACTAAGAAAGTGTGGTCAGTTGATTCTGGCGGGCAAGGTTTAACATAATAGTAATGGGGACCAGACCCCAACCCATGACCTTTTTTATACACATATTCATGATTAATCAAAACATTCTGTTGTAAAACTTTTAGATCATTTACTGGATAAACCAACTGCATTAAATCTACATTGGCTTTATCGGTTTCTTTTTTTGTTTTTGGCTCTTTAGGTTTTTTCTTTTCACTAATCTTAATCATTTCATCAGGATTAGTGGTGATTAATTTGTGTTCTACTGGTGAAGATATTACTTGCAATTCTTGGTGTTCGTTTTCTAAGATTAGTATTCCTCCGCCTAGTTTGGCAGTGATCAAAAAATCTTTTTCGGCTTGGCTAAGATTAAATGTTTTAGCTACATTTCCCATCACGGCTGGTTTCTGTCTTAATAAGAAAGTGTAAGAAGTATTAGCTAAAACAGCATGACCTGCCTTTGAACTAACTAAGTCGGCTACGTCCTGAGTAATCATTAATAACCCAAGATTAAATTTTCTACAGGTCTTTACAATTTCAAAAATGTAGGAAGATTCTTCAGCTGTTTGAAGTAAACTCCACGCCTCATCAATGATCAGAAGCTTTCTGTTATTGCTTCCTTTCATTTTCATATAAACATAATCCAGAACTAAGTACATTACCACTGGTTTAACCTGCTTCGGCATGTTGCCAATATTAAAGCAAACAAAATTATTATCAAAATTAATCTGAGTATGTCTATCTAAAAAACCAAAGACTCCTTCTTTAGTATACATTCTGATCCTATTTAACAAAGCTCGATAAGTTACTTGCTCCTGATGAACTGCCTTCTTTTCTAACGTTTCCAGCATAGTAAATAAATCAGACATAGTTGGAGGTTGGTAATTCTCATAATCATCTCGGGTAATACCACAGTTCTCATAAGTCAAGTCTATAGCCTTATCTAGAATAGATTTCTGCAACTCGTTTAAGTCACCACCAAACATTATATGGAACAAGTCCATCAAAGAAAGTCTTTTCTCTAAGTACTCATGACCCATTAAATCAAGAGGGTTTATTATTGTTTTAGAATCTTTTGAGATGGTTATATTTTCTCCTTTGTAATGGTCTGTTATAGCTAAGTATTCTCCTTGCGGATCGATGATAATAACATCACAACCATTCAAGAATTGTCGGGATAAAAGTAACTTGACAAAATAACTCTTACCAGATCCAGAGGTAGCAAGTACAGTACCATTCGCGTTAGCTAATTTGAAAATATTTTTAATATAAGGAATTTGATTCTTATTCAAACCCAATAAGATTCCATCATTCTCAACATCTAAAAAGGGGCTGGAGAAAGGAAAGAAAGCAGCTAACCCTTCAGTATGAACATTTCTTTTAATTCCCAGTTTGTTATTGGCTAAGGGAAGCATGCTGGCGTATGATTCCATCATTTGAAACAGTGGCACTTTGCTTTGAATCATCAGGCCGTCCAAATCCGCTTTGATTTTCTTAGCCATTAAGTCAACTTCATTTTTATCCTTGCCTTTACACTTGATATACAAAGAAACATTAAACAGCTTCTGTTTACCTTTCTGCAAGTCTTCAAGAACTTTCTTAGTAGATTTAAATTTGATTTCTAAACTAGGATTTAAAATTCCTTTCTTGCTATCCACATAAAGATCAGACTGCTGCTTCTGTAACTCTCTGTTAAGCTGAACCATAGTCAGATCAATAGGAAATGGCTTGATATGAATAGTGATATCATACTTCTCTCCCGAACTAATAATTTTATCTAAGAAACTCATTTCCACACTGTGCGGATAACCAGTAACTGATATAACCTTACAGAATTTTTCATCTTCCTTAAAATAATCTGGATGAAACTTTACTTTCTCTGGGGCATACAAGAAATGAGCCACATCTTTGATTTCTTCTTTCTTAGATTCTTTTTGTTTCTGATGGGCAATATAAGAATGAAACATTTCAGAGATTTGATCTTGGTTAAGTTGTCTGACCTTTAGTCCTAAGCTAGAAAGATTTTCACTGCAAACTTTAACCTGTATATTCAGATCATCTTTCTCTTTGATAATTATGTAAAAATTCCTGTTTTGAATACAATTATCTTCAATAGATTTTCTGATGAATTCACAGTAAGAATTTATCAACCCTTTCAAGTAATTGATCTCTTTCTTTTGTTCTTCTTTTTCTTTGTTAGTCTGAGGTTTATGTTTCTTAATTTCCTTGATCTTTTCTTTGGCTTTGTCATCTGTGTATTTGAAATGCTCGCTTAACTTGATGGTGTTACTTGTAATGTGGATTTGGATTGGAAAATCTAAGCTGTTCAGGAACTTTTGGAAGCCAACTGTAATGGATTCTTTTTCTTCTTCAGTCTTTAACATGAAGTTCATAGGGATAACTTCTAGAATAGCTAATTTAGATTTTGATTGATGAACTGCCTTATCTTCTATTTTCTTAATATCAACAATCTGTTTAAGCTCTTTACTTAAGACTTCAACTTCCGGATTTCTTAAGTAGTTGATCCAGTTTTGTATTTTATCTTTGCCATCATAGAACATAAAGAATGCCGCAGTACAAGCAATCACTGTGCCAATCGTTCCTGAAATTTCAATCGGCAAATTGGTTTTGAAGATGATTAGAAAGATTAGCAGAAACGCTGGAAAAGCATAAGCTAACTGGACAAAAGTTAGGCCAAACATTATTTTTTCTTTATGTTTCAGTTCTGGAGGGATATCATACGCCAACCTAAATCACCATTTTAATATATTTTGCTGCCTGTTGAATATCTTGTTTAATTCCTGAGAAAGCTGATCTCTTCAAAGTAAATTTAATGCTTAACCATAACGTGTAGTCAATTATCAGGAAACAAACAATCATCACCATAATCTTAGTATTAGCAAATAATGGAATTTTGATAATCATAGAGCAGGCTAAGATTATCAATAAATCAAAAAAAGTGATGAAGATAAAAATACCTAATAAGTGAAGTAGGAATTTACCATAGCTTCTTAACGGTGGGATAAAATAGCAAAACAAAGCTAAAGGGAAAATCACCACCCCAAAACAAGCTACAATGTATCTCAAGACTAACATTAACGATGTAATTAATAGAGTAAACAAATAAGAACCAGCATAAACAAACTGCAGTCCAATATTAACTATGTTGTCAGCTGTCAACATGAAAAACTTAGGATCAATCAAGTTAATGATTCCACTATTCAGAATCGTGCTTAAACTCAAAACCACATCATAGATGTAAAAGGAGGCTTGAATCAGAATAATCATCAAGAAAGCATCTTTCAACATGTCCTTAGCATAAGCTCTTTTGACTGGATCAGCATTACTAACTAAGAAAACTGATCCCGCATAGATGAACAGGAAAATGTAGAAGAAACTTAAGATGTATCTAATTACTGACCATACGCCATGAAAAATATCTATTGAAGGTTCTGCAGTTAATAATTTCTGAACTGCTAGAAGCAGAGGCAACAAAGGAGCATTGATTACTACTAAAATATATTCATAAATTTTCTCAGGTAGACAAGAAGCAATATTTGTTATTCCGCATTCTTTTTGTTGCTGCGGACTAGCAGCAATAACAACAGGAACACATAATAAGAGAATCAGCAAAACTGGAATAATTATTTTCTTGAACTGTGATCTTGCTAATCTGTAAATAAGATAGATTAATAGAATAAATGTAAGCAAGTAAAAAAGTAAATTAAGGTCAGCATTTTTCCCATTGATATTTAGCTTGTCAACTTTCTCCTGGTTAACTGTTAAATTACAGCCGGAAGTAAAATTGTAAAAGTGGTTAAAAGCAAATAGATTGCACTGGTCAGTGTTTTTGACATAAAAAGTATTTTGGTCTAGATAAACATTATTTTGTGTGACACGGGTGAAATTATGGCTTCTGAGATAAGCAAGATAATAAGGTTTCTTGTCAAAGACCAAATCATAATAATGGTTTTGAAATGTTAGGTAAGAGTTATTAAAACTCAACTTGAAAAAAGCATAATTATTTACTTTTAAAATTCCTTTAGTGGTGTTGTAGTATTGGTTGATGATCCTTAAGTTAGCTGTTGGTTTTACTTTGTAATACTCAACCTCCTTTCCCCCAGAAATATTAATGTGGTCTGGCTGGTAGTTAGAATACCAATAATCACAAGTGTAACAATACTTCTTACATTTCTGACCATACCATTTGCAACAGTACTTATTCCATTGATAATGATCTACTTTAATGTTGGTGTCAATATCTAACTTGACTTTGATCTTGCCGTCAGAATTAATTGAAATGTTACTGAACTTTTTGTTATCTTGATATTGGTTGTTAAAATAGTATTTCAGTTTAGCTTCGTTCTGGATTAACTGGTAAGTTCTTCTACAATCTCCTTGGCTAGTGTGAGGATAGTAGGGTGATTGATAATTCAAAGGAACATAAACATAATAGTGGAATTCACTCAAGGCTTTAGTTTTGATAGGAACATACAAAGTTTTATTTTCATAAACGGAAGGGAAAATTGCTAACAAACTCAACCAGGCACTTCTGATTGTATGAGAATTGTAAACTGTTGTGTTATCAGGTGGGAAGTTAACAATTATTCCTGTGTTGTATTTTTCAACAAAAGAATAGTCAGGAATAATACTCTTGTTATAGAGCAAAGAGGAATAAATCTTATCCTTTTGCGATTCGGTTAAGTTTGAATTGGTTATATTTTGACAATAAACTGGATCATTAGTTAACTGACAGTTAAAAGAAAATACAAATGGGAGCAATAGTAAGACCATTGCTCCCAAAATAAAAATTGTTTTCTTCATTTTCAGAAGATGTATTGAACAACCAAAGGCGCAATCCAAATTACTATCAAACCAATGATAACTCCCACGGCCATGTTCTTGGCTCGCTCTTTCTTTGCGTTGTCTCCACCAGCAGTCAAAAATGCTACTCCAGCAAATACCAAGACCAAAACCCCGATAACCGTAGCTGCGTACTTAATGAAGTTGTAAATCTTCATTATTGGACTTAGTATTGCATCAAACTGCTTTTCATCTTCTTTACTTATTGTTCCGTTAAACTCAATCTTAGCTAACACTAAAGGGGTAGCTAAGATAAGTAACAGAAGCAAAATTGGCGCCAATTTCATTCTGTTTCACCTCCAATATTTTTATCATTTGAGAATAAATTTCTAAAACCAACAACTTCGGGTGGGTCAAGTCTTTCGATTTTAGTTTCAGTTTTTAGTTTGGTTTTTGTTCTTCTGAAACGTCTTGGTTTTAACTTGTAGTAAATCAAGGCAATTGACAAGTAAATAAATAATACAAAAACCCCTAACAACATCATGACAACTAAGCCTAACTTGTTCATCCCTAATTCATAAGAAAAAATAAGACTTAAAGGTAAATAAATACAAAGAAATGCCAAACTAACAATTAATTCTTTTGCTGCGTTCATTTTGATTCAACCTCTATGATTTGTTTAGCAATGGCTTCCGCCATCAAGGGCGGAACAGCATTGCCAATTTGTTTAACCATGTCATTTTTAGGACCACAGAATTCAAAACTATCAGGAAAACTTTGTAATCGAGCAAGTTCACGAGGTGTTAAGAACCGGTGATAGAAAGGATGAATATAGATCGGACTAGTGACTATAGTCTTACTTTGTCCGTAAGCATAAAGTCTACACCTACAGAAATTAAAAGTCTTGGACAATCTTCCGCCTTGAGGCAAACATTTGATTTTAGATAAAATTTCAGGAGAAGTATTAAACCAAACATGCCCATTCAAGCCATTTGGTCTTAAAGGCAAATCTCCGATTGCTTCAATTACGGTTTTCTTCTTACCAAATGGTTTAGGAAACAAATCTAATTTCTTAGCAATGATGATAACTCGTTCACGATTTTGAGGAACCCCATAATCTGCAGCATTCAAAATTCGGTAACTTACAGAATAATTTAACTTGATTAGTTCGTGAATAATCTTGTTAATAATTTTCTCTTGATCATAATCTTTCATTGATAAAATTCCAGTAACATTTTCAATCACCACAATCTTGGGTCTAATAATACTAACAATCCGAAGAAATTCTTTGTACAACTGGTTTCTTTTATCTTTGGGATTTCTTTTTCCACAGATAGAAAACCCTTGGCATGGTGGACCACCAACAATAATGTCAACTTTACCTTTCAATTCAGAAAGTTCTTTACTGCCGATACTGGTTATGTCTGCACAAAAGCACTGTGATCCAGGGTGGTTTTTAAGAAATGTTGTTACTGCTGGCTTCCACCATTCCACACAACCAAGGATGTTGCAACCTGCTCTTTGAAAACCATGACTAAACCCACCGCAGCCTGCGAACAGGTCGAGAACATTTAATGTCATTTGTTTAACCTCTCGTATTCTCTAAGAATTTGTTCTCGTCTGTTTTTTGAGTATTTGTAGAGATAATACTGAAAACATACTCTACAATACTTCACCTCTTTTTCCCCTAATGGTTTTCCGCAGATTCGACACTTTGCCATAGAATACTTAATAGTGGAGATAATATTTGAATGTCCTTAACATCTGAACTATATCTAATATATATCTTAGAAAAATCTGTGGGACTATAATTTTCTCAAAAAAGTAATTTTAGAATTTCTTGTACGTAATACGTTTAGAAGCCCGTAAATTGCGTAAAAAAAGAGGTGATTTTATATATTACTTAGGCATATTTATATTATATTGGCACGTAAGTTAAGTAAAGTGTCTTACGGGACGCTGTGGGTCGTGCCAATTTTCAGATTTTTGAGTTTTAAGCTTAGAAACCTAGCCCGTTAACGTGCTTTACTATCATAAAGTGCATTCTTAGGTATTTTGGGGTTTGAGTGGGTTTAAATTAAGATATTTTGATTACCGTAAAGAGATAAGTTGTAGTTATTTAATGGTGGTTGTTTTTATAAAATGATAAGTGGACAAGTGGACAAGTGCAGGTAGAATATATAAATAAGTTAATTCTCGATAAGATAACTATAACAATGTTAAAAGATTTTACTCCTCGTTTGTATCAGCAAACTATTTTAGGAACGATTGTGAGAAAGAACACCTTAGTAGTTTTACCAACTGGAATGGGAAAAACAGCATTAGCTTTTATGTTAGCGGCGCAAAGATTGAGGCAATATCCAAATTCTAAAATATTGTTGTTGGCCCCAACTAAACCTCTTTGTGAACAGCACAGGAATAGTTTTCGAAAATACTTAGATATTGAAGAAGAAAGAATTGTTTTATTTACTGGACATGTTAAGCCGGAAAAGAGAGCAGAATTATGGAAAACTGCCCAAGTGATTATTAGTACTCCCCAAGGTTTGGAAAATGACATCATCAATAGAAAAATTGATTTGAGAGAAGTTAGTTTGTTAACTTTAGATGAGATCCATCATGCTACAGGAGATTATAGTTATGTGTGGGTTGCTAAACAATATGTTAAAATGGCTAAATTTCCACGGGTTTTGGGTTTAACTGCTTCTCCTGGTTCAGATATGGAAAAGATTAAAGAAGTTTGTCAAAACACATATATTGAAGAAGTTGAAGTTAGAACCAATAAAGACCCAGATGTTAAACCTTATGTTCAAGAAGTGAAACAAGAATGGGTCAAAGTGAATTTACCTCCAGAGTTTGTGGAGATTAAGAAATTTTTAGAGGATTGTTATAAAAGTAAATTGAAACAAATTCTAGAGTTGGGTTATTGTAATCATATAGGTTTAAATAAAATTGAGTTGATTAAATTACAAGGTCATTTGCAAGGAAGAATTTCTAGAGGAGAAAGAGAAATGCCAATTTTAAAATCGGTTTCTTTGTTAGCGGAAGCATTGAAAGTTCAGCACGGTTTAGAATTGTTAGAAACCCAAGGAGTAAAAGCAGTGTTTTCTTACTTAAATCGGTTACAAAAAGAATCTTATTCTACTAAAGTGAAAGCAGTTCGTAATTTAGCTAGAGATGTTAATTTTAAATCGGCCTTGGTTTTGGTCAATAGTTTGGTTGAGAAAAAGATTGAACATCCCAAATTAACTAAATTAAAAGAACTAGTTAGAGAAGAAGTGAAGAGAGATGATGCACGAATAATTATCTTTACTCAATTTAGGGATTCTGGTTCTGAGATTGTGGAAGAATTAAATAAAATTGAAAATGTGATGGCCCAATTATTTGTGGGACAAAGTAAAAAAAGTGGTACTGGATTAAGTCAAAAAAAACAAAAAGAAGTTCTGGATGATTTTCGAGAAGGGCAGTTTAATATCTTGGTGGCTACTTCAGTAGGAGAAGAAGGCCTAGATGTCCCTTCAGTAGATTTAGTAATTTTTCATGAACCAGTTCCTAGTGCGATTAGAACTATTCAAAGAGCAGGAAGAACTGGTCGTTTAGAAAAAGGAAGAGTTATGGTCTTGATGACTAAAGGAACAAGAGATGAAGGTTATCGTTGGAGTGCTTTTCATAAAGAAAAAAGAATGTATGGTGATTTGGAAAAGATCAAAAAAGGTTTTTCTTTGAAAGAAAACCCAATAGTTACTTTAGAAAAATTCATCCCAAAAGAACAAGAAGTTTTGATTTTAGCAGACCATCGAGAAAAAGGAGGAAGAGTAGTCAAGGAATTAATTGATTTGGGAATTAATTTAGAATTAAAACAATTAGAAAGTGCAGACTATATCTTAAGTGGTCGGGTGGGGGTAGAGAAAAAAGGAATTTATGATTTTGTATCTTCAATAGTTGATGGCAGATTGTTGGAACAAGTTAAATATTTAAAACAAAATTTTGAAAAATGTTTGGTGGTCGTGGAAGGAGAAGAAGATATTTATTCTGTCCGGAAAGTTCATGCTAATGCAATACGTGGGATGTTGGCGGCAATTACTATTGGATATGGGGTTCCTGTTTTATATACTAAAAATGCTAAAGATACAGCCGGCCTTTTATCTGTTATTGCTAAAAGAGAGCAGGACAAAGGCAGAGATTATTCTTTGCATGAACGTAAACCAATTTCTTTGAAAGAACAGCAAGAATTTATTGTTTCTGCTTTTCCTGGAATTGGTTTGAACACAGCAAAGATTTTGTTGGAACATTTTGGAAGTGTTGAAAAATTAGTTGGTTCTTCTTTAGCAGAATTACGAGAAATAGAAGGGATTGGAGAAAAGATTTCTTGTAAAATAAAAGAAGTTTTAGAAGCAAAATATGTTGTTGATAAATAAAATAAGAAAAGAAAAATAATAAGTTATAATTTTTTTATCTTTTTCAAAAAAACTTTTTCTAATTTTTCAATCTCTCCTAGGGTGTTGAAAAACAAAGGGTGTCTTTTGTTTTTAGTTTCTATTCTTCCACCATGTAAAAATTTATCCAATTTGAATTGGTTGATTTCTCTATAAGGGACGTAAATCTTTTTTGATTTTTTTCCTGCTTTTTGGTGGATTGAAATTCCGTGAGCAGATAACTGGTATTCTTCTTTTACCGGGTAAACTCTTTTGAACAGAAAGTTTATTCCTAAAAAAACAACAATGAAAATCAATGTTACTACAATAGTGGGGATCCAACTTTGATCAAATGTAGCAAATGAAAATAGAATCACTAAAACCAAAAGAATGGATAGTAAAATTGTTTCTGGTTTGAGTAAAAAAACTTTTTCATGAGGGCATTCCCATCGATGTAAGTGTGCTTTTCTCTTTTTATTTTTTTTTGCCATTTTATTTTTTTAGTTGTTTGTTTTTTTGAATGGCCATTATTGGGGCTTTAGCCGTGCTAACTAAAGCAGCAGCAAACATCATGGTAAAGATAATCATACAAGCCAAGCCAAAATCTGCACTTACGGGGTAAACATAGTAATAAGATAACAACAATCCAAGAATTGCAGTAACCATAAAACTACTTTTTAAAGGTACTGCTTGCCAATGTGATACTTTTTTCTTTGGAATTCTAATCACCTCTTTTCTTTAAGAATAATATATTTATTTATAATCTTTTTGTTTATAAAGATATTTGTCGATTAATTTTTCAGCTTGAAGTCTTTTCTTTTGGTGGTTGGCTAAGAAAGAATTAATTTTTTCTATCAAAATTGCCTTTAATTCACCACTAAGTAATTTCCCAGATTTGTAATCTTTGTAAACTTGCTCCAATTTTTTGTCATCTTCTTCAAAATACTTTAGCCATTGATATGAAACATCAATTTTGGGATTACCTCCTTTTTTGCGGTGTTCTTCAATTGTTGATTGGCCACCAGAGAATGCATGTTTGTTTATTTTCTTTTTAACTACTTTAGGAGTATCAGTAGTCAAGATGGCATGTTCTGCAGCAGTAGTGCTCATTTTTCCTTCTAGACCAGTGATAGGGGGCATGAATTTAGCGTGAAGAATGGCTGGTTTGTGATGACCTAATTTTTCTACTACATCTCTACTAATCCTAAAGTGGGGGTCTTGATCAATACCCAAGGGAATAAGACAGGGTTTTTTGGTGTTATTTAAAACATTAGGAAGAAAAACTGGAACTGTTTGCATAGAAGTGTAAAAAATACTACCTATATTATTGGAATCTTTAAATCCAAAAGCTGCTTTGATAGTTGAAAAGGTAATTTTTTTAGCTACTTTAATTGCTTCTGGATACATTATTCCGGCATGTTTGGTGTTGATAAGAAAATGGGTTCTTTTGGGATCAAAACCTAAAGCGATAACATCTAGCATGTTTTCTTTAGTCCACTCTTGAATTTCCTGATAAGATTTTTTTTTGAACAAAAACTTTTCATCATCAGTAAATTGAAACCACAAATCTACTTTGAATGTGTCTTGAAGCCATTTAGTAAATATCCAAGTAGCAAGATGTCCCAAGTGGATTGGGCCAGAAGGGCCACAACCAGTATAAAGAAAAAACTTGTTGCCTTTTTCATATTCATCTAAACACCACTTTAGATCTCGATGAGCAAAAAATATTCCCCTACGTAAATAAGGATGTATTTCTTTAGTTATTTTTTTGATTCGATTTAAATCTTTAGAATTGATCTTTTGAATACCAAATTCTTTAACAATGCGATCATAATCAATTTTTCCAGAGACTTCATAAGGATTTACTTTAGACATAATGTAATGAATTTTTTATTGTTTATATATCTTTTTGCTCAATTTTTGATAACAATAGTCTGTTATCCACCTAAGGTTTTCAATATCTTCTTTGTTATAATCAATAAGTAATTCTAGCCATTCTTTATCTCCAGAAGCATGGAACGCTTTCCATAAATCAACAGGGTTGCCTTTTAATTTGGGGTGTCGAGAGATAGAAAGTTTTTTTTCCACTTCTTTTAATCCTCCAATCAAATTTAAATTAATACAAAGGGGTTTTAGATCCAAATGGGGCATAGGGAAAGTTAAATTTAATTGTTTTTTTAATTTTGGTAAGTCAAAGGCGCTGCCATTAAAAGTAATTACAAGTTTGTAATGGGCGAGTTGTTTTTGAAGAATGTTGGTGGTTAAATTTGCTCCATGAACAAAGGTTTTAGTTTGGTATTCATCTGCTAAACCAACTAAAATTACTTTTCCTTTCGAATCCACTTCAATATCCACATAACAAGTTTCTTCTTTAAAATAATTGTATAATCTCCAAGTTTCTTTTTGGGGTAAATTTTTTTTGAAATAAGAAGTGTTTTCATTTAAAAGTTGGATTTGGGCTTCTTTAATCTGGCGATCGTAATGGTATTTTCTTAATTGGGAAATACCTTTAATTTTTTTTGTTTGGAGAAAATTTTGCCAGTCTTTGATACCTTGTTGCCAAAGACTTTGCTCTGTTTTAGTTGATATTTTGTCTAAAAAAATAAAAGAGTTTCTAATCATAAATCAATCGAGAGTTTCTTGTTTTTTAAATCTATCTTTTTTATCTTTTTTTCTTTTTGTAGTGTTGTTTTAATTTCGTTCCAATTTTTGGTTTTCTTTAATTTCTTGGTAATTTCAAGTAGTTTATTCAATGGTTGATATTTTTCATAAATTAATTCAGCTTTTTGATTGTTTTTTTCGATTAGGTTTTTTTGTTTTTTAACAGATTTTTCCTGTTCTTCAATAATCTTTTTTTGAGAAATAATCTTTTTTTCGTAAGGTGATTTTTTTTGATTAAAATCAATTGTTTCTAATGCTTCTGAATATGTTTTAGTTGTTTTGGTTGGTTGTTGATTAGTCAAAGAAAAAGGAGTAATCTGTTCTAGATAAATATTTCCGGTTGGTTTTTTTAGTTTTTTTATTAATAAATTGATTGTTTCAATAATTTGTTTTATTTCTTTGGGCAATGTTTCTTGAGAAGTTTTGTTTTTATCAATTTGACTTAAAATGCAAACTTCTTCTGCATAAAGACCACCTAAACCCAATTCAATAGCTAACGTAGCAGCTAGATTTTTCCTAGTGCTTTGTTTTAATATTTCGGTAAGTTGATTTGATGTGAGGTTCTTCCAGTTGTTTGTTGAAGGAGGAGGAACATATTTTTCTTTTGGACGGATAAAACGGTCTTTGAATCTTTGTTGATGGACAGCAGCTAAAATGATATTGTCTTTGTTAGTGAGAATTAGATTTCCTGGAGCAAATAGTTCGATGATTAAATTAAATTTTTCTTCTTTTTGAAGTTCTAAAATTAGAATCCGCTCTGAATCTTTTTGTTTGATATTTTTAATAAAAGAGTTGTTTAGATATTTTCTTAATTGTAAACAAAAACCACTTGGTCTTAATGCTGATTTTTTTTCTGAAGCCAAATTTATTATTTTTCCCGGGATAATACGGACTATTTTTTTCTCTTTTTTGTGTAATTGAAAAAAGAATTCTTCTTCTACTTGGTAAATTTGTGAAATTTTTCCATCTACTAAAAATTGTAATTCTTGTGTTAATGCAGTCAATTCCAAGGAAGCAATTGATTTTTTCATGATTTAATGGTTAATCTAGTTTAATTTAAATATGTTTTTGATAAAATTGATTTGGTTTTGGTGTGATTTGATAAATGAGTGACTAATTTAGTAAAATTTATAAAAATCTTTCGAATTATACGATTAAATGAGAGTTTTAGCTAGCAATAAAGAAGAACCAAAATTAGATTTGATAGATAAAAAAATATTGTATTTGTTATCTGTTAATGCCCGGTTTTCTTATTCTACAATTGCTAAACATGTTAAATTGTCTCGAGAAGCAGTTAAACAAAGAATCAACAAATTACTAAAAAAAGAGGTTTTATTGGGTTTTCAAACTGCCATCAATCACCCAATATTAGATTATAATTCCTATCATGTTTTTTTGCAATTAAATAAACTTAACAAAAAACGAGAAGAAGAAATTGTGAAAAAATTGGGGGCCGATTCGGATGTTAATGCTTTATTAGAATACGAAGGCAAATACAATTTTGAGGTTTCTTACTTGTTAAAAGATATTCGGGAGTTGAATACTAAATTAAAAGAATTATCTGGCCAAAGTATCAAAGACTATAATTTTTTTATTTTGTTAGATACTGTTGCTGCCCAAACTTACTCTCAATGTTTGCATAAATTAGATTTAGATGTAAAGAACATTCGACATGATGGCTCTTTTTTTGGTGATCTGAATAAAAAAAGAACTGGAAAGATAAATTTGGATGAAAATGATAAACAATTATTGAAATTTATTAGTGAAGATGCAAGAATTAGTATGACTGAACTGGCAACTAAATTAAAATTGAGTGTAGATTCTGTAATCTATAGAATTAAAAAATTAATTAGTTGTGGAGTAATTGTTGGTTTTCGCCCAATAATTAATTATGCTAATTTGGGATATAGTGTGTATTGTTTGTTTTTTAAATTTAAAAATTTAAATAAATCAAATGAAGACAAATTTAATTATTTCTTTAAAACTCATCCGAATGTTTTGTGGTCTGCTAATTGCCTAGGTCCATTTAATAATATTTCTTATTTGGTTGTGAAAGATAGTTTTGAATATCACAACGTGATTAATGAAATTAGAGAGAATTTTTTTGAAATTATTGATAATTATGAAAGCTTATTGGCTTTTGCTGAATATAAGTATGGTTTCTTTCCAGGTGGGTTGTTGGAAAATTAATAGTATTTTTCTTGCCAAATTTCAGGCAATAGTTGTTTTAGTGTGGTTTCTTTATCTTCGCTAAGAATTACTTTGGTGTTTAGATTTTCTTTATTTATTTCGTAAATCATTTCTCGGCATCTCCCACAAGGAGGCAAAATTTTACCTTCGTTAGAAATAGCCACAATCTTATTTATCTTATATTCTTTGTTAGTCACCATATTAGCAATAGCACTATGTTCAGCACAAAAACCAATTCCACAACAAGCAACAATACTAACTCCCAAGTAAATATTTCCTTTATCTGTAATTAAAGCACAACTAACATCTCCTATTGAAACATTTTCAGAAACTTTATTTAAATGAGATATTTCTTTTGCTTTTTTAATTAATTCTGTTGGTTCCATTTAAAAATAATTAGCGCGGAGGGAGACTCGAACTCCCGATCAGAGGGTTGCAGCCTCTTGCCGTGGCCGCTTGTGGGCTTTAGCCGCTTGGCCATCCGCGCTTGAGTTTAATGCGTTAATTAATCTTTGTTGCTTTATTGGATGTTCAAACCCAACATATTTAAAAAAGTTTCTGAAAGAAGATTTTTCTATATCAATATGAAGACACCTACTCCTACTACCATCTTTCCTGGTATTTAATTTAAAATGACGTACTGGTGAAGACTTAACTCCAAACTTAGCCAACATAGATCTTAGTTGTTCAAAATATCTAATTCCAGAATCAATTAATAAACTATTCTTTGCCATTCTAAAACTTATTCTCCAACGTAATTTCTTTCCCCTAGTGATGTGTATGCTTCCTTCGTTATCAAATAATCCCCTCAAGTAAGAGCTTTGTATTTCTGGTGTGCCATTGAAAACCCACTCGGGAACTACAAACGAATTATTGGTTTTATTTCCTACTGGAGTTCCTATCTCTTTCAAAAAAACACAGATTGGTTTTGAAATAATAAATAATTTATATCGTCTTGTGGAGTTTGGGCTTTTTTTGGAAGTGCTATCATCTACATAAATTCTTCCTTCTATTTCAAATAAATCGAAAAAACGTTGTTTGACTGCTTTTATTTCTTCTAAATTCTTTGAATAAAAAGAAGCAAGATATCTCCATTTATCAATTTGTAAATGACCATCTCCCGTTAAATCAGCTACAGTGCGAGCTAGTTTTGGATTTTTCTTTAAGTGTTGCATTTTCAATTACTACTTTAAATGCAACAAGTAAGAAAATATAAAAATCCTACCTGGACTTGTCCACTTGTCCAGTTGATTTCAAAAAAATTATTTAGAAATAATATGGACCTGAAGGGATTCGAACCCTCGATCTACAGCTTAGAAGGCTCTAGCGGGACAATTTGTCCTGTCGCCATATTTGACCCACGTTTGGGGCAAGCCCGGGAACTATGTTCCCCGTGTCCAGGCTAGGCTACAGGTCCATATAGAATTGTTAGAAATAAAGGTTATTTATAAAATTTAGTATTAAAAAAGAAATAAAAGAAAAAAATTAATTAACATCTTTTAAACCCGCAGTTTCTACAAAAAAGCAAACTTCCCCGTCTGGTAAGGCAGGTGCATCTATTAACTTTGCCACTCTCGATCCTTTCTTACCTTTTCTCAAGTAAATTCGGAAAGTAGAGGCATGAGCCACAATATGTCCTCCAATAGAAGCAGTAGGATCTCCAAAGAACTGATCTGGTTTGGCCATTACTTGATTGGTAACATAAACACAGATGTTGTGAGTGTTAGCAACTTTAGCCAAGGCATGCATATGGCGATTTAATTTCTGCTGTCTTTCTGCTAACGTTCCTCGACCAATATATTCTGCTCGAAAATGAGAAGTTAAAGAATCGACTACTACCAACATTACTTTTTTGTTTTGTTCGTTGATTAAGCTTTCTACTTTTTCAGCTAGCAACATTTGGTGGTCAGAGTTATATGCCCTAGCAACCATTATTCTGCTTAATGCATCTTCTGGATTCAAACCTGCTCCTTCTGCTAATTGGGTGATTCTTTCTGGTCGAAATGTGTTTTCTGTATCAATGTAAACCACAGTGGCATCAGGATGAACATTTAATGTATTAACTGCAAGGATATGGCCTACTTGGGTTTTTCCAGAACCGAATTCACCAAAACATTCGGTGATTGCTCCAGTTTCAAATCCACCTCCCATTAATGTGTTGAAGTTCTCTGAACCGGTGCTTATTTTAGATACTTGTTCTCTTTTCTTCAAAATATCCATTCCTGATTCAAAACCCATTTTCATGCTATCTCTTGCAGCATTAATCATCTTTCTAGCGACTGATTCAGAAACACCAGTGGTTTCAATCAATTCTCCAATTGTGGCAACTGCCATGGACATCATATCTCGATAACCCGCATTGGCTAGTTTTTCGGCAGTGGCGGCCCCCACTCCTGGAAGGTCCTGGAGAGTGGGTTCTTTTTCAATCTCTTTATTGGGAGTTAGTTCTAAATTTTTTGTTGTTTTTTCTTCAGTGGTTGGTTTAGGTGTTGTTTCTGGTGTTGATTCTGATACTTGTTCTAATGTTGTTTCTGTGTTTTCAGTATTTGGTTCTGAATTTTGTTCTAAAATTTCAGTGGGTTCTTCAATTATTTTTTCTTTGGTCATCTTGCTTTCCTCTATTGTGCTTTGAATAGTTCTTGTTCTTTAAGAACTAAATATTCATAAGCTTTCTGTAACACAATACTTGCTTTTGGCAAGTCATTTATTCTTAAAGAATTGGTGTTTTGCCATTCGCCTTTTTCATCTTTGTAACAACGATCCAGACTTATGGTTCGATATTCGACTGCTTCTCCGGTTTTGTTTTGGCCTTTGTTAGACCAAATAGTGGCCGAAACTGATCCGGCACGATACTTTTTTTCAGGTGTGTTACCTGTACTTTGGTTTTGGGTATTCATTGATACCACCTCGTTTTGCTATTCGCTTTTTATTTCAAACCACAACCAATTTTGATTGCAGCGAGGGGTGGCCAATTGCTTGGCTACGTTTAGTTGGAGTGAGAGGTAGTTTAAATAGTCTACCTGGAGTTGTCCACTTGTCCACTACTCTTTTTTTTGGGCCAGTTTTGGGCTTAATTTTCGTTTTGGAGACTGTTTTGTTGTTTTTTTTAAGTAGACAAAATTATTTTTTAAAGTGTCTTCTATTAAATTTTTCTGTTAAATAATAGTTATTGTTTTGATTATCAAAAAAGTAAAGATCAAGGTTTGAATTAATTTTTCTCCCCAACCATTAGTTTTGAAAAATCCTTTAATTTTGAAAGAAAATGGGTACATGATTGGAAGGCCTTGTTTAGTTAAAGAATCGGCAAGTAAGTGAGATGTAATTCCAATAAAAATTCCCCAAGCATAATATTCATTGAATACATATTTGGTTGTTAATGTAGTGAGGATTAAAAAAAATAAAGAGTGGAAGAATCCTCGGTGTTTAGAGAAAAAAGAAGTTATTTGGCCAATTAAACCTGTCCATTGAGTTGCTTTGCTGTGTTTTTCATCAATATCTGGTAGCAAGCTCCCTAACAAAACAAAAATTAGGAGCAGAATTTCATTTCCTCCATTTAGGAATGGTTCAAAAAGGAAAAAGGAAAAAAGTCCTATTAAGATGTGGGTTGGAAATAGCATTAATTTACTTTGTTGAGTTCAGTTGTGGGGTTGGCTTTTTCTACAATTTGGGCAACAAATTCCAACCGATCAAACATCTCATTGCGATTAACCCTACCAATAACTTTGAATTGTTCTCCCAAAAGTTCGGTTTTTAGATCTTCAAATAATCCCATGTTTTCTTTAAATTTGACCATTTCTTCGTCAGATTTTCCTAACAAATTATTAGTCTGGTTCTTCCAGAAAACTCCCCGGATAGTTCCAGTTCCATCATCTAAAACTAAATTAAGAACATAGGAGCTAGCAGCTTCTACTTTACTATGTTCATTACAATAGAAACCATCTTCTCGTTCATCAACTCTTTTACTACATTCTGGACAAACATTAAAATATCGGGGATCAAAGACTTGAACCACAGTACCCATTAATTCCACTCCCAAATCTCCTTCTTTTAAGATATCAATTTTTTTTCTTTCACGGAGTGTGGATTTTTGTTTGACAGTACCAATTGTTTCTCCTTCTGGATTGATTGAGACACTGCTACGGTCATTTAAATGAAGTTCTACTTGGTTGAAGTTATTTTCTTTAGCATAACCAGAAGAGATTAGAACTACATCTTCTTCTTTTAATTCATTCATAATATCTGCTTGGTCATTCCAACAAGCAATTCGAATAGTTCCTGAATCATCACCAATCACAAAAGCACCTATTTTCCCTTGACGTCCATTCTTATCGAATTCTCGGATTGGAAATTTTTGGGTTACTTTTCCTAGAACTTCAACTTGTTTCATACCCGCATAAATTTTATTGATTTTAAAACGCCCTTCTTCTTCGACAATTTTAATTCCCATTTCATTGGCAATTATGTGGGCAGCGCCTTCTTCAGAAATCAAACCAGAGAGTTCATTAATTTTGGCTTTAATTTTTTCATCTAAATCTTCGGCAGATAAATTAGATCCTTGTTGAATTTTTTCTTTTAATTCTGCGATAGGGACTTTAAACATTTTTTACACCTCTAACTCATTTTTTGGAAAGAAGATTTATTTATAAGAATTTGTATTGTTTAGTATTATTGTTTGGTGAGGTTGTTGAGTAGTATTGTTGAATGGTGTTATTTAAGTTGATTGGGTGGCAAAATCTAAAGCAAAATAATATTTTATGGGCATTAGTTGTTTATTTTTGTAAGCTGAATTTTTGCTTTCTACACAAAAAGCCACTTTTCTAGCTTCGGAATAAAACTTGTTGGTGCATTCTGAAAATTTCCATTTTGTTAATTTTTTATTTTTAATGTGGTTTTTGATACAGGTTTCTAAGTTTGATTTTTTATTACAAGCAGCCACTAAATTGTTGGCAATTTTTCTTAATAAGTTGTATTCTTCTTGTAAATCAAAACCGAGATCAATCTCGAAATCAAGATCATAAGTATAAAGGGCATAATATTTATCTGTTTTTGTAGATTTAATTGTTTTTTGATTTGCTTTTCCAAGAATAAAATTCTTTTCTAATTTAAGTGTATTATAATTCTTTTTGGGGCTTTTTTTATTTACTCTTTCAGTTAAATCAGTTATAAAATCTTTTGAAAGTGAGGGAGCACAAGAAGCAAAATCTTTTTTCTTATTCCAAACAACATAATGTCTTGTTTGTGGGCCAATTTTGCCGCAAGGAATTTTATTTATAAATCCTGCGTTTGTGGCTAGTCGATGAATTGAATCTCCAGCTGCTTGTTTAACTAAAAAGTCTGAATTGATTAAATCTTGTTCGGCTAAAAAATAATAATTATTAAGAAAATCTATCTGCCAAGTTCCTTTTGGTTCTAAGTTTAAATTAGTTGTTTGGCTGAAATAAAAAAATACACCCAAAGCTATAAAAAATCCAAAAACAATGATCCAATGAAAAATTAATGCTTTTTTGTTCATTTTTTAAGTTATCTTAAACCCGGTGGCTGCTTTGTACCGGGCTTGGCCCTCGCTTGTTTTTTCCTCACCTACAATTGTAACAGAAATGGGTTGTTTTTTTCCAATGATCTCTGCACTGGCATAATTTGATGTTAACCCTCCCCCAACAACAATTGGATAGTACAATTTTTCACCAGGGTATTTGATGATAATGCCTTTAAAAAAAGGGTCTTTTGAATCTAAAAATATTTTCTTTACATTTTTTTCTAAACTTGGTTTCAAAGAAGGATTGTTTTCAGTAGCAACGATTAATTCTGTCAAGGTTAATCCATTTTCAGTCGGAGCTCTTAAATAATTAAACAAAACTTGTTTGGATCTAATTTCATCTAAATTAGAGATTGATGTCAAGTCATTTTTTTTTAAACTCCCATTCAAAATAATACTTGTAAAAAAGAAAAAAAATACTAAGAGTATAATAATAGTTAACAAATCAATTGCGTCTCCAAATTGGGCTTTCTTATTTCTCATGTTTTTACTTGAACTCCAACTTCCAACAAGGCGGGCTGGATTTGGTCTCCTTTTTTTACTAAAATATTTTTGTAGATAGTATAATCTCGGTTATTGAGATAATATTTAGTTGTGGTTATTTCTTGATTAATATTTGTTAATTTCAAACCAAAATTTGGTTCTTTTTTATCATCCACGGGATAACATTCCCTTAATTTTGTTTCAGTAAATTTTTTGGGATCTATAATTCCAGGATAAGTTCGATCTCCTTTTTGATAGGCTAAACAATCAGGAGAATTGATGAATCGATCAATAATGAATGTTGTTTTTATTTGATCGGGAACGTCGACTACATTTTTTTGAAAATTAAAAATTTGTATAGCGAAGCCGATAATAGCAATTGTAAATACAGTCGATAGAATCATCCAAAAGATAGTTTTTCTTAGTTCATATTGGGCTTTTTTGTTCATTGGTTAACCTCTTTGTCTTTGCATTTACGAATAGTTATGGTTTTGTCTTTTTTTTCTAAACAAAGGGTTTTTGGTTTTTCTATTGCGCTGTTGGCAAAATAACCCGAAGGTAAATAAAAAGATTTTTGGTTCCTTAGTTTTTCAGATTCCCCTGGTTCAAATACTGAAATTGTACCTTGTCTCATAACAAAATTGTATTTGCTGATATTATAAGGGTATTGTACTACTGCATCTCCTGGAACACTTACTAAAACATCAATCATCATTTTGATATCTTGAGCAGTTCTAATTTTGCTATTATTTTCTGAGGTCGCTAAATTCTTAGCATAGCTAACCAAAATAAAAATAAGAGCCAAAACAGCCAAAACTTCAAAAATCATTACTAAGATACTGGCAGCTTTTTTGTTCATTTTGATAAATCTTAATTATTGATTAATTAACCCATATACAGGTAATTGTTTGCCTTTTACCATTTTGTAGGTGACTTTAAGTTCATTACATTTTGGATCCAAACAAATAAAAATTTTATTTTCTTTATTTAGTAGATAAATTGCATTTCTACGATAACCTAAATTAAAGGAAAAAGGAAAATTGTTTAAAGGCAATAGTTGGTGTCCGGCAGAATCTCTTCCGAGGAAAAATCCTCCTTTTAAGGTATATTCTTCTTTGTTTGTTCCTTCTATTGCCAACCAATCAGTAAAAGGAATAGTTCTCATTTTGGTGATATCTACTCGGAGTTCTTTTTGGGTTCCAAGATTTATTTTTCCGATTCCTTTGCATTTAGATTTTGTGTATTTGATAATTGGCTTCCAATTTTTTTGTTTATCATAGAATGAAGATACTGATTTGAAAAGACAGATACAGGCCTGTTCTTTACAATCTTTTGCTTCAGGATTAGACCAAGAAACACACCCTTCTTTTTGATTGGGTAAAGTTAAACTCTTAGCACAAGCTTCTACTTTAGCTGCCCCTTGACTAAAACCCACAATTGTTGTTTTGTCATCTAAAATTAAATTGGTTATTTCTGTTTGATCTTTGTTTTTTTCAAAAGTTATGATTTTTTTAACAAATTTATCAAAACTGTCTTCGGCTTGAGAAGGACCAATAAATTTGGCTACGAACATAATGGTAGGAACAAACACCATGAAAGTTAAAACTATCATTACTAGTGCTTTGAGGACTAATTGTGCTTTTTTCATTGAATTAAATTTATGTTTGTTTACTCTTTTTAGTATCACAATCTTTGTTAAGTTCGGTTACTTTTGCATCAGTAGTAGTAGTACTTGGACAACCAGGGAACTCTTTGTTTTTAGTTGTTCCTGCATCACAAGGACATTTATCAAATAAGTCACCAATATTATCATTGTCATAATCTCCTAATGCACTAATTTTTTCTCCTAGGTTTCCATAAGCACCTTCTCCGCCTTTCTGGAACCAAATGATTACTAAAGTAACAACAACAACTGCTAAGATTGCTAGAACCAATTGTTGCCAAGTCATGGCTTTTTTATTGAATAACATTTTATCACCATTAATTTTTTTATTTTCCTGCAATATCTCCACTAAAACAATTTTTTTGTGCGGTTTTCAAATCACTCAAATAAATTGTGCTGGTATCTCTTTCTGTGTAGAGGTTTTTGTAGATATCGGCGGCGGCACTGAGAGATTGTTGGGTTGCACCAGCCGCTCCACTTCCAGCCAAATATAATCCTGGGCCAGCAAAAATACCACTCTTCAACATAATTACTCCTCCGGCTGCTACGGCCAGGTTTCCGAAAGCCCGACCTCCTTTTTTGAGAATTGTTTCCCAAGAAACTTTTTTGTTCTTAGCACCAAAACTAATCCCATAAGCATGGTTAGGTTTAATATCTGCTTGAATAACGACTCTACCTGGACCTCCGTGGCTTTGAAAATATTCTATGTATTTTTTGCCTGCCTTATCATAAGGATTATTAAGAAGATATTTATAAAAATCATTAAAAGAAATTTGGTCTCCTTTCTCAAAACCATCGGTATTTTTAATAAAAAGAGAATAACATAAAAAACAATCATTTTTTTTACTAAATTCAGGTAAAACTGTTTTGGTTGCCCCTTCTTCAACTGCTTCTGATGCTAAGTCTTTCTTAAGTATTTCTTCGTATCGACCTTCCCCAAACATCCACCAACATTGAGCCATGCTATCTGCGATCTGTTTTTTTACTTTTTCTTTATCTTCTTTGATATCTTGATCACAAGTTTTACATAATAAAGGAGAAGTGTGGATGTCTTGGTTATCTATTTGAATAGTGGTAGTGGTAGCTCTTAAGTTGACACTCCATTGACAAATCTCTTCTGCTTTTTTACAATCATCAGTAGTACTAAAATTAATAACTATGGGGGCCAAAACTAGAAAAGAAACAATGGTAATGATTGCCCCAACTAAAAAAGAGGAGGCTTCTACTGCTCGTTTATTCATCTATCTAACCTCTTAATTATAATTAAAGAAGTAGCATATAAAAAACTTGTGTTTGATTTTAATAATTGCATAATCTTTAAATATTATTATTTATCAGTAGTTATTGATTTAAGATGAAATTTTGGTTCAAAAAAATGTTTCCTTACTTAGCAGCGGGAATAATGGTGGTAAGTAGCTGTAAGAAGGAAGAAGACGATAAAAATGTACTTCAATCATTAGATAAAATAGTACAAGAAGAAGCTCTAACTCCTGTGCCTTGGCATTTTCATAAAAAAATAACTAAATACATGGTTCGAGAAATTAATAAAGATGAATCAAGGGAATGTATCTTGACCGAATATGTTAAAGAAGATTTGGATCGAAGATCAGAAGAGTTAATTTATGTTTTGAAGAAAGTCCCCAAAGTGGGAGATGGTTTAGGTGATTTTTTTTCTAGTACAAAAAAAATGTTAATTGATTATCCTCAACACATAACCACTCAACTAGAAAAAAAAGGGGTGCTCAAAGATACTTGTCCAGCATTGGTGACTTGGCAAGGTGATCCTCTTATCTGGAATATCTCTCCTAGTTTGTCATTAAGAATATATCGGTGTATGAAAGAAGTTCCAGTAGAAAAGTGTACAGATGGCATAGACAATGATTGTGATGGAGAAGAAGATTTTGGAGATAGTGATTGTCATAAAACCTCTCCAAAAATACAAGAACCCAAATGCAATTATTCTGTTTTTATGTCAAAATCAAAAAAAAGAATTAGTCAATATTTAGGAATTTTTCCTAGCCAAATTACTTTTGAAAAAGGCGAATTTAGACCAGGAAAAGGGGTTTCGGTAGCAATATCTACACCTAATGGGGATGCTTTATTTGGAAAAATTCTGCCGATTTTAGAAAAAAAATTAGGTAGGGGATCTGGTCGAATTGTAAAAATGTGGAGCCATATTGATGGGGGCCCAATGGCTAATGGGTGTTATGTCAATCTGCAAAGATATGATCGCTTGGTGAGAATCCAGGTTTTTTCAGATATTTATTAACTTGCTTCCCAACGGTATTTTTTAGTTGATATTTCTCGACAAGTTACTGTAATTTTTCGTATTGGGTTTTCCGATCCAGCAAAATAATTATTCAATTCTAATTTTTTTCCTTTAGATAACTCATTACATTCATACCAATAGCGATCCGGTCCACAAACCAAAGGATAATTATCAGAAATGTGCCATTGAAAATCTTTCTCCCAAAAATTTTTAGCTAAATTCTTTTGATCTGCAGTGTCAGCTGGAATGCTGCGAATGGTTTCAACTATTCTCTTTTTACCAAGCCCTTGTAGTGGTCGGAAGAGTTTCCAATCAGAACGAGAAATAAGACTGCCAATCTTTGCTTCTCCAGTAGCACAATGTTTTTGTGAAGTATCTGTTGCTAACAAGGCACACCCTTTGAGTTGACTGGGTGTTAATTTATTGCACTGGCTTTGATAAGTATGACAGGCTAAACCACCAGGACATTTTCCTCTAATAGGTAATTTTTTTGGATTTTCACCATCTCCCATTAATTCTACCCACCAATATTTTTTCCACTCTCCTTCTTTTCCACAAAGTTTTAGATTTCCAGTAGATACTTGATAACCAATTGAATTCTTAGTATTTTGGTCGTCCCCTAAATAATTATTGTTTAAGCCATCTTCTGTATTCCCTCTTTTAACAGAAGGGAAAAAACAAATAGATCTATCTTTTGATAAATAAAGCCAACCCCCATCTTCTAAACCAGAAGTTTTTTTCTCTGTTTTTCCATCTTTGGTGATGGGATAATCAATCCGATTATGATTAAAACCCAAAGTTGGAGCCGAATAATACAAGCTTAACCAACCAACATTCTGATGATATTTTGAAGGATTTGGTTTCTTATTGGTAGCTAGATATTTAAAATAAAAATTAGCAGAAATTGGGTTGTTCTGATCATCTTCTCCAGCAATGACACAGGGTTTAAATCCTTTGATATCTTTATTTAATTTTTTAGTTAATTCGATATCAATTTGTTTACCACCTAAACTTTCAATCCCAATAGAATCTTTAGATAATGAAATTACTGTACCTTTTTCTTGTAAAATTGGTAATCCTGAACGACTATAATCTTTAACTCGATAATTCATAAAACATTCTGTTCTCTTACTTTCAAGCATACTTTTGATGGTGGAGACTAATTTAGTAATTGCTTTGTTGTGTTCTACTGGAACTTGAACTTTTTTTCCGGCAATCTTATCTTTGCCTACTTCAAAATCAGGAACATATCCCTTTAATCCTTCTTTTATCCCACTCAAATCATCAAAACCCCCCGACATCCAGATTAAAGAAAGAACGAGAGCTACTGAAGCAATAATCATAATGGTTAATGTTCGGGAAGCAACCATTATCTATTTCCTCCAAACTTAGAAAGCAAGCCTTGAAGAAAACTACCTAAATCATTATACCAAATAACTACTAAGATTAACAAAACAATTGCTAAAATCATTAAAACTAAAATCCACATTTCCATTCCTTTTTTTCCTTTCATGGCAATAACCTTCCTCTTAGTTTAAAGATGTAGAATAACAAAGCCAAACCCATAATCACAACCAAAATAATTACCACGAGGTAAGTGGTGCTAATGTGTTGGGCCTTGTGGTTGTTAAAAAGAGACTTTAATTGAGTAAACATTTTTCATGTTTTTTTCTTAATGCCCAGACAGCAAACTGACTTTTTGGTTGTGTCGGTAGAAGGTTTACAAGTGAAAGCAGACGAAAAACGGCATTCGGAAAAACCTACCCCTGCTCCACTACCACAAGCAGCACTACATGCTTTACTGGCAGTGTTTGTTCCTTGGGTTGTGCAAAAACCACCTTTACTTTCACAATTAAGTAATCCAGATTCTAAAGTGCCAGTTTTCCCAGTGAAAATTAAAAGCAAGATTACTAAAACCACCAAAGCAATAATGGCAGTAATAACAATCCAAAAAGTGTTACCTTGGGCTTTCTTCATTTTATTTCCACGCGCAAGTAGCACTTAAACAATTAGTTTGAGTGGAATAAGCCTTACATCTCGATATTTCTTGTTTAAGTGTGCTAGCAGCAGTATCTTTAGCTGTGTCTGTCTTTGCTGCACCCATGGCTGTTCTAAACGCATTTTCTTTAGATGTGGTTGGATGACAACTCCCATAATTTATTTTTAATTTAATTAATTCAGCATCACCAGCTTGACTTACACCAGTCTTAAAAATTCCAATTCTACCTGTAAAAATCATTACTAAAAGCACCAAAACAATTAAAGCGATAGCCGCCACAATTATTACATTTAAAGAAAGACCTTGTCCTTTTTTATTAAATCTCATCATCTTCACCTCAATACAAATATATCTTTCTAAAAAAGAATTAATCTATATAAATCTTACCTTTCGTTTAAGTTTATTTAAGAGAAAGAAGGTAAAAATATATTTAATACTTGTTGTCTAATTTTTTAAACTATGTTTTTAATATTGCTATTAATCACACAATTTAAGAATGCTGATTACTTGTCCAGCGTTAGTGGGGAGAGGAAATGCGCCAGAAGAATCTGTGTCTTTCTTGCGACAACCGCGCCCACCTTCGTCTATTAAATAAATTAATTCAATTTCGTTTTGGTTTTGTAATAAGTAAGATTTAAATTCATATCTTTTGTTGAGTTTTCCTTTTCCAAGAGTTTTATTTAACAAAGCCCCAATAGTTTTGTTTAAAAAATCACAAGAATGTAAATTATTACATTGATATTCGGAATTTGTGTTTTTGTATAACGCACAATCTTCTAATAACTCATTTTGAATAAACAAAGGTTCTTTAATGAAATTTCCATAATAATCTTGGTGTTCACAAAGGGCACTGGTTTTCATTAATGCCCCCATCGCACTAGATGCTAAAAACTCTCGGGCAATTACTTTTTTAGTAGTATCTTCAACTAAAGAAAATTTAGCCATAAACAAAATTCCAAGAGTAGCCAAAATAACAATAATTACTAAGCCAATTAATTCTATTTGTCCTTTGGAATTCATGAAAAAACCTCCACAGTTAACATTCCAAATTTATATTCTCCTTGTTTTTCTTTGCCTTTGACAGAATCTTTTAAAGTTAATAAGAAATGGGTTGATTCTTTTTGTTTGCTACCAACCAAGGTACCATTAGCTAATTTTACTTTTTTTGGTTTATTATATAATACCCAGCTCTCATTCCCAGGATAAATTTCTGAAACAGTAATTTTAGTGAATGGAAATAAATCAAAATAATAGTCTCCAAAATTGTTTTTAAATGTTTTTTGTGCTTGTTTAACTTTCAGAAGATCTAAACAATAGAGTTCTGGTTCTGCTTCTCCACGACTACAAATTAATTCTGGGAGAAAAATAGTTTTAGAAGTTATCTCGACTGCTTTTTTGCCCATTTTTTCGGCTTGTTTCTCTTGAAAAGCCACTTCACTATATTTAGTGTAAAAAATAATTCCAAAAAGAATTAAGACAAAGAAAATAAACATAACTCCAATTGTTTCCATCATCCTCATTTGAGCTTTTTTTGTCTTGTATTTCATTTTAGTATTTTAGTTTAAGGTTTAGTTAATACAATTGGATACAACTTTTTGATTGTAATTCTTTGTTTAATCTTTTCAACTCTTGGGCTGGTTTTAAAACATCTGAACAAGTGGAATAACCACTAACAATACAAGTTGAGGTGGCACCTTTAATTCTTTGTAATATATTTTGTATGTTGGTGGTTTTCTGTTTGTGTAAAATTAGTTGGCATTCATTTTTATTCTCGGCTGTTGGTTTTTGATAATAACTCAAAATCTCTTTTAATTTTCCTCCCACTGAACCAGTGGTCCCACCATAAATTTCATTTAAATATTGCATTCTACGAAAAACTTTCATCATATTGCATTGATAGCTTTTCCCATTCTCAGAAAAAATAGCGGCGAATTTAGCAGAATCTGGTTGGTCTCCAAGAGAAATTATTTTAGTAGTATCAATTTTTTCCCAGAACCGACCTTTCTTTTGATAATAAGTTGCAGTAATCCCTCCAACAAAACTAACAGCAGTAACTTGGGAATCTGCTAGTTTGATTAGTGGAGTGGGAACTAATCCTTTATCTTGAATATATGTTCCAACTAAATCAACAATTCTTATTTGGTTAGTTTTTCCAGGAACTAATGTAGTTAAATCTTTAACAAATTCAACATTGAAAAAATTTTGAGAAGTTTTCTTTTCTGATTTAATGGCTTTTTCTAATCTATTCCAAAAAGGGCTGGAACTACCCACTACAAAATATTTGTTATTACTTGAACTAACAATTAATAAATCCATTATTTTATATGGGAAGTGATACGGTAAAGACCACAACAACAATTTAGTAGTTTGAATATTTTTAGGAGCAAAAATAGGTTGTAATTTGGTTGATTTGGAGTTTCTTCCTTTAATTCCAAAGTTAGAAATTCCTTCTTCACATTTGAATTCAAAAACATAATTGGAGAGACCGCTTGTTTTAATGGAACTCATTGTCTTTTCAGAAACAGAAGCCCCGATTAAGATTGATTCTAAAACATCAACAACATCTCTTTGGAGATCTTCTTCAGCAGCAGATTTTTGTTTAACAACAATCCCGACAAAAAACATTAAAATTACTGCCCCAGCAATTAAAATATAAACCCAATTAAAAGCAACTTGAACTTGAGCAGATTTAGATAACTGAAAAAGATTTTGTTTTGATGACATTTTAAGTGTCTGCAGACAATTCTGTTCTATCTCCTTTTCCTTCTAAGACTAGTTTAAATCTACCTTTGTTAATAGGTAGGCAAAGATAATCATTAGTCATACTAATCTCATATACTTTAAGGGGAATTTCCGATGCAGGTTTTAAAAATACATTTCGATCTGATTTGCTCCATCCTCCTCCTTGAGCGGCAGCAGTTTTCCAAGTATCGCAAGCAAAAACACCTAGTTTAGAGAGACAATCTGCAGGTGGTTTTTTACTCAAATCAATAAAACACACTTGAGAATATTTAGGAGGGAGAGTAAATGTTTTAATTCTAACTGAACCATATTCTGTGTAGATTTTCTTAACATTGGATTCTAGGTCAGTTTTAAATCTTGTAAATTCAACTTTTTCACCTTTATCTAAAAAATCATTTACTGCCTTGAAACCAAAAATGACAATCAAAGCGAAGGTAATTGCGGCCACCATAAAGATAAAGACTTGACCAATAGCCATGGCTTTTTTATTTTTCATTTTTTCCTCTCATCACTAATTTTTTTTAATTTATCGAAGATGCTTTTGGCTTCTCCTTTAGAAACTACTTCGTGAACAGGTTTGTCTTGAGTTTTGGTAGCAATGTTTTCTAATTTTGCAAAAACACCTTTTTCTCCGTGTTTTAAACCAGGCCGAATAGTTTCTTTCTTTTCAACATATTTTTGAGCTAATTGACCCACTCTTTCTTGGTGAGGAATTTCTTTATTTAATAAAGGATTAAGGTGAGGGATTGTTTTAGATTCTTGGCTAAATTCTCCAAAAAGCGATTTTCTAACTTGGGTTTTTTCTTTTTTGGCTCTAACTCTTCGTAAACCAAAAATCTTGTGTTTCCAAGAAGTGATGGTTGGTTTTGGTTTTTGACTAACTGAAGGGGGGGCTGGTCCTCTAAATTTAGCAGGCATTGGTTTTCCTGGACCATGAACAGATTCATAATAAAAGACCAAGTAACCACTTCCTCCAAGAACCAAGATAATTCCTAAGGATAAAATTATCCATGCTAACAAACTAGATTTGGAGGTTTTGGTTGTAGTTTTAGTTGTGGTTGGTTTGGTTGTAGTGGTTGGTTTTTTAGTAATAGTTTTCTTTGGAGCATCAGCATAACAAGGATCATAATATCCAGAATATTCTTCGTAATTCGAATAATTATCGGTATCATAATCTTCTTTGTCATCTGTTATTCCATCTCCATCAGAATCTTTTTTGAGATAGTCTAAATAACATTTAGTACTTTGGTCATTATATAATTTTTCCCAAGAATCAGGTAAACCATCTCCATCAGTATCTGCAGAAGATTGGGAAGTTGTGGTTTGTCCAGATGCACATCCAGTTGAATCGACATATTTGCCGGCAGTAGTACTGGCACATTTATCACAACTATCTGTAACTCCATCTCCATCAGAATCTTTGAAAGTTATTTTTGTTGTTCTAGTTTTGTTGTTACCTTTTGGATCAGCAACATAATAACAAATCCATTCAGTTCGTTTTAATGAAATCTTTTGACCATTATAATTAAATGCGGGTTTACAACTACCTTCAACAGAACTTTGATAATAATCAAACTTGTCGCAACTTGTTTCGTCAGTACATTTCATCTCTACTTCTACTGCACTACAAGTATCATTAGTTTGAAAAGAGACAACTGGAGCAGTGACATCTTTATTACATTCAGAATATTTACTATCAACTGCTAAGAAACCATCACTCTCTACTAAAGTTCCAGTGTTTCCGGCTTTATCAGTTGCTTTTACTTTAATGAAATACTTTCCATTTTTAGTTAATTTGTATTTTATTTTGAAAGGTGAAGTAGCAGCCAAAGAGCCTTTAGAAACTATTTTTTTAACAGAGCTATTAGTAACTTCATATAATTCATAATAATAACTAGAGAGGTTTCCTTCATCAGTATAAACATATATCTTTGGAGTATCACTCAAACCACAAGAATATTTTTGATCATTGACACTAGTTATTTTTGGTGGGGTTTGATCAACAATAAATTCTATTTTGCCTTCTCTTTTTTCACCCGCAATATTACATTTTATTAGATAATAATATTTGCCTTCTGTTAATTTTCCTAAAGAGTGTTGGTGTTTAGTAGAACCAGTAGTTTTGAAAGTAGTGGTATTATATTTACAAATTGCTCTCTTGTTAGTTGTTGCTCCTAATTTAACTGCTGTTCCAGAAACATATCCTTTGGGAGAAGTAGAGAGAATATTTCCTTGAACAGAATAATCTACAGTAAAAGTGATATTTTTTGGTTCAGAAACATTACCTGCTCCATTTTTACATTGAGTAACAAGATTGTATGTTTTTTTAGTCCCACCAAATGAAATTCTGAACCAAGTGGTGTGTTTGGTATTTAATGTTTTATTATTGACTCCTGGAAAAGGATATATCATGGAGGAATAAGTTGCCTTACCATCATTGTATTTACAAATAGTTTTATCGTCGGTCTCAATAAATAAATTAGTGCCTACTCCTTCATTAACAGAAGCTGGTTGAGCATAGGCTTTTTTAATTACTGGTTTGGTGGGATCATATTCTAAATTAATTTTCTGAACTGGCCCTAATTTATTACCTAAATCTTTGCACTTAACAAAAATTGTTTTAATTCCTCCTTTTTTGTTGTAGGTAGAAATAACCTTGCCGGGGAATTTACTTGTTCCATCATTATAATAATAATTTCCTCCAGATTTTGTTTTCTTTAGTTTTTGATGAGAAGGCACTTTTTCATAATTAAAAATAGGGTTGAAATCAAAACGACAACTGCTAGTTGGTACTTTGGTGGAAATAACTAAACTGAAATTTGGGTGATAACTAATACCCCATTTTTCTCCATTATAAGAATAAGGAGTGGGACTGACTAAATTGATTCCAAACCCTTCAATAGATACTTGACCACAATTAGGAGGGGTTTCTTTGTTTCCTCCAGTATCTACAGAATAATAACAAACTTGAGTAGATTTATTTAAACTAACTGGTTTAGTGAATTCTTTATATCCGGAAGAAAACTGAGAAGCACAACCAGAACCCAAACAATAAAAGGTTTTGTTGTAACCAAAACCAGAAACAGAATATTTGAAACTACTAATTTTGGCAGAATCTACAAAAATAGATTTCCAACCTTTAGTAGATTGAATTACGGTTCTATTTCCTTCAGTTAAAACTATGTTAGTTTTTGGGCCCGAAATATCAATTTGAAAAATAAAAAAATCTTCTTTAATTTTTTGAGTTAAAAGATCTTTACAAATGGCTTTGTATGTTCCACTATAATTTCCTGTTTTTAAGGAAAGAGATTTAGTTTTATGTTTTTTATTTGTGGTATCAGCAGTAAAGTCTGCTACTTTTAAATTTTTGGCGTCGTATAAGCTACAAGTTGCTTTGGTAGCTGTCTTTAATTGGAAATAAGGGGAAGTGGTAGTTATTGGTCCTTTTGGATAAATGATATCTATGGCTGGTTCTAAATCAAAAACAAATTGTTTATTTTGAGTATTTTTATTATTGTAATCATCTATACAATTAATAGTTAAGTTGTAAATTATCCCCGGTAAACTTTTGAAGATGGCTTGTTTATTTTTCTCTTGACGAGTTATTTTTTTGGTTTGTAATGTGCTTTTAGGAAGTAAAGGATCTAATTTAAATTCACAACCCATTGGTTCATTGATGCCAGTTAAATAAATTGTTAAATCTGTTTTATCGATTGTAGTAGTATAATTACTTTTGATTTGAAATTGAGGTTTTTCAGTGTCAATAAAAATAAATTCTTCGCGAACAGTTTCTTGATTAAAATATCTATCTTTAGAATAATATCTGAGGCGATAGGTTTCCCCTTTAATGATTTTTCCTTGTAGCGCTTTTACAATATCGGCGGAAGCAATTTCAGTATTTAATTTACCGGGGTATTTTGTCTCTTGGAAAGAAGTACATTTTGGTGTATTGGATTTAGAATCAGCAAGACAATAACCCAATACCCCTAAGCGGCTTTCATTGTCTGTGCCTTGGAAAGTTAAATTTGTTTGTGATAAAGAAACAATTTTTACTTTTCCGGCTGGAAGGATACTTGTAGTTGGAGCCTGATTATCTATTTGACAAAGAGTTGTTTCTCCTGCCGTAAACTGAGAACAATCATCTTTGCCATCACCATCTCCATCTTTGATGCATCCATGTTCGTCAAACTTTTTTGCTTGACCTTTCCAAACACATTTGCCCCAACCACATTGATCTTTGGAAGAAGTGATGGTTCCAAGTGAATTTTTTAAAGGTTGATCTCCAACACATTCAGTTTGAGTACTATAAGAATAACAATTGTGAGTTTTGTCTGGTTGAGTACCACAAGATTTACATTCAGTTAAGTCGTAATAAGAGAAACACCTTCCTAATTGAGAACAAACGGAAGAAGTACAATAATAATTTTCAAAAAGAGAGGAAGAGGCACTACAACTTTTACATTGGTCATCTTTTTTATAGTCTTTTTCAACACAATAACCATGGCCAGTTTCTTCCAAGATTGGTAAAGAAAGAATATTTTCAAAATTTTTATAGATATTTAACCCCGTGCCAGCTGAAACCCAATTACAAGTAGTACCTAAACAATTATTGATATCACAAGCATCTTTGCTTTGATAATCAAAACAAGATTTGATGTTAGCACAGCTATCACATTTGTTGACTACGGATTGAGTGTAATCATAATAACAGTAGTTTGTAGGTTCTCCTGATTTAATAGTAGTTGATTTAACTCCATAACAAGTTTGACGATTGTAATATAAACCAAAAGGAGTAGCTGCTTGTGGAATCAAACTACATTTTCCAGCATCTTTACATGTGGCAGTAGTAGAAGTTATTTCAGCACAATAATAAGCACTACCTTTTGTATCTAAAACAGAACAATCTTTAGAAAGGGTTTTTTTATTTTGATTATTACAAGACCACATTTTCTTTCTATCTTTTAAATCGTTAGAACAAAAAGTGGCCCATCCTGCTTTTTCTGAATATTGATTCTCACAGATTTGATCTCCCATTGTTACTGAGATTTTAACAGGGGTAGAAAACCTAGTTTTAACATCAGTATAGACTGCAGTGATTTGATAACTATATTTGCCACCCCATTCTACTTGATCATCTAAATAAGAGAACATGGCAGGAGAAGCAGAAAATTGAGCAACTTGTTTGCCATTTTTAAACTTAACAATTTGATAGGCACTAACTTCAGGACAAGGTTTAGTCCATTGTAAGGAAATTTTCTTAACTCCTTTAATATGATTAGCAGTAAACTTTTCTACACTTTTAGATTGATTTTTTCCACCATAACTACATTGACCAATATATTTAGTAAGAAGAAGGTCTTGGGTTTTTGTTTCTCCAGATTGTAAATTTATTTTTAATTTCTTTTTCAATTCATAATCCGAATACGTAGCAGAGATTTCTTGCGATCCAGTAGATAATTCTAATTGGTAATAACCCAAAGGAGAATATTGGGAGTAACTTTTGAATATTCCATTGACAGAAATACTAGCACCATATATTTTTTCATCTCCAATATTATCTCCATCTTTATCTAACCAAACATAACCTTTAATCCCTTGTAATTTGGTTGTTTCTAAGAGAAAATTTTTCTTGTCGTCTTGTGTTTTGAGAGTATAACTTTGGTCTTTGGTAGTGTAACCATATTTAGCAAGAGTAAAAATATATTTTTCTTTTGGGACTAGATTTTTAGCAGTGTAAAAACCATTTTTATCAGATAGAACTGAACCTGATGTAGAGGTGCTTTTCCAAGAAATTAGAACTCTATTAAGTGGTTTGCCATCTTTGTCTTTAACATAACCAGATAGTTGGGCAGTACCTACTAATTTTTTTAGGGTGAAGTTTAATTCTGTAGTTTGGTTGGTTTTGAGTGTGATTGGTTGATTGATTGTAATATATCCGGATTTTATTAGTTTGATTAAATGAGTTCCAGGATCATTTTGGAAAGAATAAATTCCAGTTGAAGATGTTGTTTGTGTTTTTCCTTTTAATTCAATTTTAACGCCAGAGAGAGGGTTTTTGTTTTGGTCGAGTATGGTCCCTTTTAAAGTAACTTGGTTTGTCTTTACTCCACAAGATTGAGAACATTTTGTTGAATCCATTGTGGGGTCTGTTAGTTTGGTAATCCAAGATTCAAAAGTGGTTAAACCTTCTTTTTTAGCAATATTAAGACAATTCCACTTTGTACCTCCACTTTGTTGATAATAACAAGTGTTAGAAACTTTACAACACCCAGCAGAACACCAATCATTATAATTTGTTTCAGTTACTTCTTGCCAGCCAGTTTCTTTACCTTTATCTTGTTTTTCAGCTTCTAACTGACATTCCCCTTGGGTCATGGTTTGACAGTTTACACTACAAGTGATTGATTTACAGGTGGGAATTCCGGAACAATCTTTTCCTGGGTTGAAAAAAGAAGTGTATTGTTTAGTTTCTCCAAGGGCTTTGATTTTGTAATCTGCTAGTGCTTTTTCTTCGGTGATTTTCTGACAATAGAGGCTTTTTGAGGATTTGGGATAATAATAACATCCATCTAAAGCAAAAGCAGAACTAATTAAAACTAGGAAAATTATAATACTAATTACAGCTACACCTCTTTTTTTCATTTTTTTCGTTTTAAAAGCTTGATTATAACTTCTTCATAACTCTGCCTGGGATGAATTTTTAATTTATTGAGCGCTTTGACTGTCTCTTTGGAAAGTTTGATAGTAGTGATTTGTTTTTGTTTCATCTTATTTTAAGCTTATTTCTTATGGTATACCTAAGTATCTTTTTGTATATTTATGTATCTTTTATTATATTTTGGTGTCGTTTGATATGCTTTATTATAATAAAGTATTCTGTGGTATACCTAAAGAATTTAAAAAGGTTTTGGTTGGAGAAAGGACGAGAAAAAATGAAAAAATTACTTACGATCAACGATTTCTTTTAAGCGGTGGAAAATGGCTTGGGCTTCTTTTTCACCAATTTTTTTGATTTCTTCGGTTTTTAATTTAGCAATATTTTTTTCAACTTCCTGAAAGAAATCTCTCTCTTTTTGGGATTTTTTCCAGTGGGTTTTCTTTAATTCATGGATATGGGCTACTTTTTCTAGTAAATCAACATATGTTTTTTTGTGGTGGGTTGGTTCACCAAAAATATCAAACAATTCTTTTTTTTTCTTTTCAATGTGATGTTTTCTTTTAATGTGGTGTTCTTCGGGTTTTGAATATGAAGGGATCTTAAAAAGTGGTTTTTTAGTAAGGGTTGGTTTTTTTATTTTGGGAATTGGTTGTTTGTTTCTTTGATGAGCTATATATAAGAAGGCAGCAATTAGGATTAACACTAATAAGAACCAAAACCACAATCTAGAAGAATTTTTTTTGGGTGTTTGTGTTGAAGTTGATTTAATAGTTGTTTGAGTTTTTGGTTTTGTTGTGGTTTGTGAAGAAGTTGTTGTTTTTGAAGTAGATGTTAGTTGTGTTATAGTGCTTGCTTGAGAAGATGTTGTTTGGGTAGCTAAACCAGTAGTTGTTGGTGTTTTTTGAGTTGAAGAAGTAGTTGGTTGTTGAGCAGTTGAAGTTGTTGTTTTTGGTGTTGTGATTGATGAAGTAGGTTTTGCTGTAGTTGATGGGTAAGTTGTTGCTTGAGTGGTTGTGCTTTGAGTACATAAAGAACTACAAGCTGTTTTTGTTGTTTTAGAATCAAAATTAAATGTAGTAATACCTTTGTTTTTAGCAGCGATTTCACAAGACCATTGATTTTTTTGATAAGTACATGATTTTTGATTATTATAAGTGAATTGACAACAACCTGGACTACACCAAGAATATTCTTTGCCGCTGGGAATTGGACCACCAAGACATTTACCTTGGTATTGATAATCACAGGTGCTTTTACAATAAATTTCTTGACATTGAGGAAAGTAAATAGAATTTTCACATTTTTGATTAGAGAAAAAAGATTCTTTAAAATTACAAGTACTATAAGTAGAACATTCATCTTGAGCATCTGTTTTTTCTAAGTCATAACAATATAATGCGCTGCTTTTGAAAGTGAAACAACCTTCTTCAGCTAAAATAAAAGGAATTGAGATTAGGAAAAGAATACCAATTATTAAACCTCTTTGATTCATATAACTTATTAATTATTATTTGTTTATAATTATTTTGTTATAGTTTTGTTAAAAAAACAAATAAAATTATAATATATTAGGTAATTATTGTTAAAATGAAAACAAATTTGGTCTTGATGGAAGAAAGTAAAATTGATTCTTTGGGTTTTGATAGAACTTTGTTTTTGGGGAAGGATTTTGTTTTGGTTGTTGGGGAAAATAAGAAAGAGTTGTTGAAAAAGATTAGTAAAGCTAAACAACAAGGGTTGAAAGTTGTTGTTAGAGTTAGTTCTGAAGAAATTTTGAGGTTTGTTGTTGAAAAAACTGCTGTTAATATGATTATTGGTCAAGAAAAAATTAATTTAAAAGATTCTGTTCATTTTCTTCGAGGAGGATTAGATCAAGTTAGTTGTAAAATTTGTGCTGAGAAAGGAATTATTGTTGGTTTTAGTTTTGGAGATATTTTAAGTTTGAATGGGGTTGCTAGAAGTAAGTTGTTGGGTCGGATGAAATTTAATATTAAATTATGTAAAAAATATGGTGTTAAATGTTATTTTGGAAGTTTTGCTGATGATTTTTTTGGATTGAGAAGTAGTCATGATTTGCAGAATTTTTGGGAAGTTTTGGGTGGAATTGGGAATTGTTTAGAGATTTGATTTTCTTGTCGAGATGTAGCAATATTTATAAATAAAAAAGAATTGCTTTATAGTTATATATGAATATAAAAAGAGGGATGTGGTTTATCGTATTAATAGTTCTAGTTATTTTTTTGAGTGGAATTGTTTTTGGAGCTACTTGTAAAACAGGAGAAACAGATTGTAGTGGAACTTGTGTAGATATCAAAACAAGTTCAAGTAATTGTGGTGCTTGTGGTACTGCTTGTAAAACAGGAGAGTCTTGTTCTAGTGGAAAATGTGTAACAAGTAGTAGTGGAAATACCTGTGATTCAGATAGTGAATGTGGAAAAGGAAGTAATTGTGTGGCAGGAGTGTGTAAAGCTAAAAGTGCTGGAACTACTAATTCAGGAAAGTTGCCTGTAAATACAGATCGAACTCAGGTATTGGGAGCAAATGTTGAGGCCCCAGCTGCATTATCTGCGTGTGATTATGAGAATGAAGGAGATCATTTGGATTGTTTTAGAGACGCATCTCCTGCTGGTTCTTATTTATATGGAGGTAGTGGATATGTTGGGATAGATGATTCTGATAGAGCAGGAATTGTATTGAAACCAAAAGGAATTGATGCAGGAGATTGTACATTGGCAAGTGTAATGCTTAATAAAAAACAACCAGGAGCAAAAGGGTGTAAAATTGTAATAGTTGAAGATGATTCAGCAGAGGTTGTGGATGATGATGATGGGGCAATGGGAGAAGTTAAAAAAGGGTTTGTTTTAAGTTATGATTATGATCGTGTAGTATCATCACAAAAAAAATATGATGAATTTATTGAAATATATGGTCAATTTGAATTCACTAGGGTGCTTTGTGATGCTGATGATGCGAGAGATGCTCTTGAAGAAGCATATTTTCAAACAGAATTTCCATATATTTGTGCGGATGATGTTTATTGGCATAAATGTGAGACCAAAGGAAAGATAACTTGGGCCAATGATTATTTATATAATTGTACTGACGACGAAAATCTTAATTTATATTGGGATATTAGAGGTATTGATAAAGATCACGATGGTTATACTGATGATAAAGATTGTGCTGATGATCCTCATGGAGAAGGAATGCAATTAGTTGGTTGTCCAACAGATTTAAGTAAAGAAGTATGTGATCCAGTAAAACATTCTCGTTGTGCAATTTGTATTAATCCAGGAAGACCAGAAACGTGTGGAGATGGATTAAATAATGATTGTGATTTAGGGAAAAAATCATTAAAACAATTAGATGGTCTTACTAAAGATAATTGTCATTTAAATAGATATGCTTGTGAAAAGAAACAAGGGATTGATAAAGATGGAATAGAATATGGTCCTACTCACACCAATATTTTTGGAGAAACATTATCTTGGAAGGAAGTAAAAAATTCTAAAGGGAAAGATGGATATTGTTGTGGTTTTGAAGGGGCCAAAGATTTAGGGAAAATTGCTACTGGAAAAGAAGGTAATTTTATTTGTTTGAATCGGAACAAACAACTAACTGGAAGTGCCACTGGAAAAATTCCTGGATGGGATACTAAAATTTGTGGAGATACTTGGTGTTGGATTTGGGCTACTGGTGCTGCTGCTTTTCAAATAACAACAGTTAAAAAACCAGGAGAGCAGCCATATGATATTGTTTCCAATAATAAAGAATGGCATGAATGTAAAGCCAACTTAAAAGATCAGAAATTACCTTTTACTCTTTCAAAAAGCAAAACATTAGATTATGAGTGGTTAGAAAAAATTACTAATAGATTTAGGTGTTATCAAGAAGGAAATCATTGGTCTTGGACAGAATGCTATGGGAAAAATGATAAACCCCAAAATAAGAATGCTAAAGGAAGAGTAGCAGGAGATGGTGTTTATTCTCTTTTTATTGATGTTAAAGGAGAAAAAATAGGTTCAACAATTGAATTAAAATCAAGTGATTATTCTTTATTTTATGGAAAAAATTATGCTTATGATTTTAGTGGATATGATAATTTGGAATTTATGTTAAGGTTTGTAGATAAAAGTGGAAAACCAGTTGGAAAAGATAAATTAACTTTGCCGGCGAATGTAAGGATGTTAATTTATGGACCAAAACAAGTAGATGAAAAAGGAAAAACTTCTGATTTATTATATCTAGATCAAAATGTTTTAGGTTATGTAATAAATGGTCCTCATTTTAGTGATCAAAATTGGATGCATGTAAAAGTTCCAATTCTCAACTTAAAAGGAGTTCAAAGTATTATTTTAAAAAGTGCTCGTGAACAAGACAAGATTGCAGTAAAAAATGTTTATTTGAGTAAAGGAAATTCTTCTTTAACTCCTTTATGTTCGGGTAAAGATACTAGAGATTATAACTCATGGATAAGTAATATTGATCAAGCTGATAAAACCAATCCCATTACAGGAGAAGAAATTTGTAAAGATCATTATGGTGCAAATTCTTGGTTAGGTAGTTATGGGAAAAAAGAAGTGGAAACAATTACAGCTAGTTGTTGTGGAAATAGTCCAAAAGAATATTATGGAAAAAATTCGAAGAACAATTATGGTTGTTGGAATTCTCAATCAATTAAACCCGGAGCAACAATAATGAATACTAAATTTACTGTAATTTCTCAAGAAACACAAGTGGAAATGAATTATCCAGAGATTAGTTTTGATTATGTTTTGGAAGTAGAAAACCCACTAAGTAACCAAGAAGTGCTTAGTGTATCTACAGAACCAAAAACAGATTGTGATAAAAGTAAAAAAGATAAGATTGCAATTTATAAAGGATATATTTACAAATGTAGTGGATTACAATGGAAAAGAACAGAAGATAGAATATTGGATTATAATTTACAATCCAAAAAAGTTGATGAAGATATAAAAAAATTAGCTCAAAAACAAACAAAAACAGATAAAATAAGTATTACTTCTGGACCAATTAAACTTTTGAATTGGAGTGGTGAAATTAAAAATGTGGTTCCTTTTATTAATATTTTAAATCGCTATTGGGACACTCCAAAAAAATTAACTCTTAATTTTACTCATAAAACTACAAACAAAAATGACCAGAAAATGATTAAGTTGAAGATAATAGATAGTAATTCTTTAACGGAATATGAAGAATCAGTAGATTTATTAAAATTAAAAGGAACAAAAGCAGATTTCTTTTTGATGGCAGAAATAACAGATTATTATTCAATTAAAAAGAAAATAGATATTAATAAAACCTCAAAACCAATTACTAAAGAATATACTTGTGATCAAGAAGAATGTCTTTTTCCTTTGCCTGGTTTTCCCCCTTATACTATAACTAATCCTTACCCAGAATTGTATGAATTATATTTTGTAGATAATACTGGAGAAACATTAGTTACTAAAACCAACAACAAGTTTACTAAATCAGGAAATTTGAAAGCTAAAAAAGTTTCACAACAAGTAATTTTTATTAATCAAAAAGATGATTCTTCATTAAATAAAACCCAAGATCAAGGTTTTTATGGTTGTCAAGCAGCTAAGTTTATTGAAGATGTGGAAGTTGATAAAAAGAAACTCTTAACAAATTTACCTTATTGTTCAGTTAAAGGAAATTATTTTTGTAGTTTTAGTGTGCCTCATACTAAAAACCAAGAAAAATATAATACAATTAATGCATGGAGTAAAGAAGATTTAACTCAAATTGGTTATTCTCCTTTAACTGCGAAAGAAAGTGTACCTACTTATTTTTCATTAATTAAAAATTCAAAAATATCTCCTACTAAAAGAAATTATTCTTCTAGTGTGGTGCCTGGAAAAAATTTTGTTTCAAATCCAGAATTTAGTTTTCAAGGTAAAATTTTACCTCATTGGGAAATTTTTAAGAATAATAAATTAGAAACCGATGAAAAACAATATTTAAAATCAGATAAAGAAACATTACTAATTCCCACTGGAGTAATCTTAAAATCAGAAAAAATTGCAATTCCAAAAAACCAAGATTTATCTTTTTCCCAAAATAAAAGTGGAAAAGTAATTATTTCTTTAGTAAATAAAGATGGTAAAATCACCCCAGTTACAAGTAATTTAAAATTCAACACTGGAAAAAATTCTTATTTATTTTTAGAATTTACTGGTGAAGTAAATAAACCTTTTTTACAAGTTGTGGATGAATTGGGAAGAGCTGATTATAAATACAATACTAATTACTTAGCTAGAAGTGGTTCAGCTTGTTGTCCAGATAATTATTGTTGGAATGGGTATGCTTGTATCAAACCAATGGATACTTATAGTTATATGACAGAAAAAATTGGGAAAGGGAGAGAATATAGGTGTTTACAAGGGGCTTGGAAATATCTTCCTCCTCAATGGGATTGGAATTATAACCAATATGGTTTTTGTAATCAACCAAAACAATGTTTTGTTTTAAGTAGTTTATCAGGAGGGAATTCAAAATATTTAGCTAATGATTTCTATGAAGGAAAAATTCCTAGTTGTGTTAATAATGAAGAGTATATTTTTGATAATTATTGTGAGAATGGAAACTGGACTTCAAGAACCAAATATCTTGCAGACACATTAATTAATTTTGCAGAAAGTGATGAATATGTGTTGTATTGTACTGATTATAAAGGAACATTAATTGATTATCGGACTTCAGAAAATTATATTGGTGGTTCGGTTTCAGCTAAAATTAACAAGTCTGTTACATTAGGTAGTGCAATTGAAAATAAAACTGTGGTAGAATCTTCAAAGGCTTGTTTCCCAAAATTGTTAGGTGGGACTGGAGAAAAATTAATTGCTGAAAAAGATAATACATGCATTAATAATGTTTGTGTCTTACGTTTTAAGGAAGGAGGGAAATTTAAAACTGCTTTTGCTACTTCATTAAATAAAAAATTAAATGATACTAGTTCTTTTCTAAGAGCAATGAATTTAGATCCAAAGAAAGTTGTTTGTCCAACTGGAAAAGATTTTGTAAAATGTACAAGTAGTTTAACAGGAGATTTGTGGTATAATAATCAAACCAATAGTATAATCTATGGGAAAGAAGGAATTAAAGTAAGTGGAACAGTATGGGGTAAAGTTAAGAAATGGTTTAGTTCATTATTTGGTGGACCAAAAATTACTCAAGAGAAAAAAATGGTACAGAAAGGAACAGTTTTTAGAGAATTATTTTTATTAAATAAAGATAAGAAAAAAATTCGGGCAGTACAAGAAATTTTTCCTAAGAAAAAAGCATTAATAGTAGAATATGAAGGATTTAAATCTCCTGTGTGTGATTATCTAAATCACTTAAAAGTTCCTTTAGCGGCCCAATCAGAAGTTCTAGAGAGTGCTTCTGGATTACAGAAATTAAATTGTACAACTAACGGAACCATTCAGAAATTTGTGGCAGTAGAAAGTTTAGATTATTGGTGGCCACAATTGACAGGAATGTTGAGAGTTGGGAAGTAATTGTTTATTATTATTCTTAAAAATAGTAAAACATATAAAAAAGAGAATAAAATTAAGAATAAAATGACAAAAACTATTCTTTTTGATTTTTGGGGAACACTGGTAGAACAAGGAGTTTGGAGTCCGGTAAAACAAGTAAGAAATGTTTTAGGTATAGGGATGCCTTTTGCAGAATATATTACTAGAATGGAAACTGCTTTTATGACTCAATCTTTTCCTAGTTTAAAAGAAGGGTTTGAAAATGTATTTTTTGAATTTGGTCTTTCTCCTCAAGAAGAAAAAATTGAAAATTTAATTGGAATGTGGAATAAATCTTGGATGTTAGCTGAACCATATCCAGAAACGAAAGAAGTGTTAAAAAAATTAAGAGAAAATCATAAATTAATTTTGGTTTGTAATGCAGATAATTTTTCAGTAAATCAAGTTTTAGATAAATTTGGTTTAAGAGAACTTTTTGATAATATTTTTTTCTCTTATGAGCTTGGTTTGATAAAAACAAACAAACTCTTTTTTCAGACTATTCTTAAACAGCTTAATCTTACTCCAGAAGAATGTATTTTGGTAGGAGATAGTATTCAAAGTGATATTATTCCTGGTCGTCGCGCTGATTTAGAAGTAGTTTTGGTTGATAGAAAAAATCATCGAGATTTCCATCCTAAAATTAAAAGTTTGGAAGACTTGGAAAAAATAATTTCTTAATTGAAAGAGTGGCTTTGCACTTTAAACTTTCTTGATGGAAAGTAATAAAGTGGCTTTGCACTTTAAACTTTCTTGATGGAAAGTAATAAAAAGTAATTATCTTTTCTAATATTTATAATGGAAATTACTATTTTGGGTACTGCTTGTATGCAACCTACAAAAGATAGAAACCACGTAGGCATTTTACTTAGTTATGGGAAGGAAAAAATATTATTTGATTGTGGAGAAAATATTCAAAGACAATTAAGAATTGCTGGTTTAAAGCCTGCCAAAATAACCAAACTCTTTATTTCTCATTGGCATGGAGATCATGTTTTGGGAGTTCCTGGTTTAATGAGTAGCATGGGTGCAGATAATGCTGCAGGAAAACTACTCATTTATGGTCCTAAAGGAACTAAAAAAAGAATTGAATATCTAAGAAAAGCATTTGAAAGCAAACATATGGTGGATTATGAAGTTCATGAAATTGTACCTGTTGGTAAAAAAGTTAAAAAAATTGAATTTGATAATTATTTCTTTGAAGTTCGTAATTTAGAACATGGTGTTGGTTGTTTAGGATATAGAATGGTTGAAAAAGATAAATTAAAAATTAAACCTAAATTTGTTAAAAAAATTCCAGGTATTTTGTTGGGAAACTTACAAAAAGGAAAAAATATTGAATTTGAAGGAAAGAAAATCAAATCTCCTGAAGCAACTTATTTGGTTCCTGGTAAAAAGATAGTTATTTTAATGGATACTCGGCCATGTACTACTTTTGTTAAATTAGCCCAAGAAGCTGATTTATTAATTACAGAAGCGACTTATTTAGATGAACATAAAGATAAAGCAGAAGAATATTTACATTTAACTGCAAAAGAAGCAGGTATGTTGGCAAACCAAGCCAATGTTAAGAAATTAATATTATTACACTTTAGTTCTCGGTATAAAGATATTTCTTTGATTAGAGAAGAAGCAAAAGAAGTTTTTGAAGATGTTGTTTGTGCTGAAGATTTTATGAAATTTAAAATATGAATACTAAAGCCAAAGGAACAAAAGGAGAAAGAGATTTGATTAAATTATTCAATGAAGCTGGATGGAGTGCAATTAGAAGTGCTGGTTCTGGTTCTCAAAGTTATCCTTCTCCTGATTTATTAGTAGGAAATGCTGTTCGTAGATTAGCAATTGAATGTAAAGTAACTAAAAATAAGAAAAAATATTTTTATTCTTCAGAAATTGAACAATTAAAAGAATTTTCCCAGAATTTTGGAGCAGAAAGTTGGATAGGAGTTAAATTTCCCCAAGAAAAGTGGTATTTTTTGATTTTAGAAGATTTAGAATGTACTGGTACTTGTTTAGCTATTTCTTTAGAACAAGCAAAATTAAAAGGTTTATTGATAGAAGAATTAATTAATAAAGATATTTAAGCCTATAAAAAGAAAGATTTAAAATATAAAAGAAACGAAAGATTTAAAAGTGTTACTTACCAATGATTCTTATTTATAAATGAAATTAACTCAAAATAAAATTGATGAAATTGTTTTAGAAATTATTGGAGATGAAGGTCTACGTTTAGTGAAAGCACTAAAAGGAAAAGAAAATATCTCTGAATTCACTTTAGCTACTAAACTAAGAAGAGATATTAAATTAGTTAGACACATGTTATATAAATTACATAATTTTAATTTGGTTAGTTCTACTAGAAAAAAAGATAAACAAAAAGGATGGTATGTTTATTATTGGACAATCATCCCAGAAAATATTAAATTTTTATATTTAAAGAAAAGAAGTAAATTATTAGAAAAGTTAAAAATTAAATTAAAAAAAGAAGAAACAGATCATTTTTTTACTTGTAATAAAAAATGTGTCCGTTTAGATTTTGATCAATCTTTAGATTTTGAGTTTCATTGTCCAGAATGTGGAGAATTAGTTTCTCAAGATAAGAATACTACAAGAATTAATCAATTAATGAAAAAAATTGAAAAATTAGAAAAAGAATTAGAAGAAGAAAAGAAAAATAAAATAATTCAACTTAAAAAAGAAGCAAAAAAAAGAGAACTTGAAAAGAAAAAAGAGGTTGTAAAGAAAATAACAGTTAAAAAAAAAGTTATTAAAAAAACCAGTAAATCAAAAACAAAAGTTAAAAAGAAATAAAATTATTTTCTTTTACGTTTTTTAACTGCTTTTTGAATTTTCATTTCTTCTTTTAAAATTCTTCCAGTTAATCTTTGAATATTGGATTCCATTCCAGCTACTCTTCTTTCTAAAATTAATAATACTCTTAAAGAATAAACTATTGCTGCTAATGTACCAATAATAACTGCTAAAATAAAATTTTCCATCTGTAATACCATTTTGATTCACCTCTTTTTGAATATCTTAATTAAATTTTAAAAATATATAAATCTATCGTTAAGTTGAGAATAAAAAAGTTTGTTATGTTGGATATGAGACCCCTTGATTTCCTATGGAGAAGGTGTTTTGATTTTGTTGTAGGTTTTGTTTTTGAATTAAATTAAGAAAGATTATTTTTTGAAATATAATAAATTAATTTTTAATTTAATAAATAAATATAAAATTGAAAAGGATATTATATTTTGATGAACCAATAAAATTAAATTTTTTATTAAAAATAATTAATGATTTTATTTGATTTATTTTTCTTCATTTTTTTATTTTAATATAATATAATATGTTTATTATTATTATTATTATTATTATTATTATTTGCTATATAGAAAATAAATAATAAATAAAATTGATTTTTGATTATATTAATTTATTTTATATTAAAGAAAGAAGAGAAAGAAAAGTAGTTTATTTAATTTTGAAAAGAATTTTTTTAATGAAAAAGATTAAATATTATTATTTGAAATTATTTTTCTTTTATTATTTTTAATATGATTATATTTATTTTAATTTGTTTTTATATTATTAAAAAGAATATTATTTATTTTTGTTAATATTTTAATGTTGTTTTAGATTAAATTTTGTTTTAGTTTATCTTAATTATTATTTTGTTTTTTATCTTTTTTTAGATAACCAATTAAATTTTAATGTTCCATAGGAAATAAAGGTGAGTCTGTAGGAGAAGAACAAAAATGTGTTTTTTGATATCTATTTTAGATAATTCTTATTTAGACCCTTATTTCCTATAGAAAATATTATTTTACTTACTAAAGTAACACCAAAAAGATTAAATAGTAGTTCCACAAGAAATGAAGGTGTATCTGTAATAAGATGAAGGTGAATGATGAAAATAGGTAATTTTTTTGATAATTTTTTGAAAAAAGATTCAATTTTTTTAGATAAAACTATTTTACAATCTTCTTATTTACCAAATAATGTTTTGTATAGAGAAGAACAAATTATGGAAATTGCAAATGTTTTAGCTCCTGCTTTGAGATTAGAGAAACCTTCTAATTTATTTTTATTTGGAAAAACAGGAACTGGAAAAACATTAACAACAAAACATTTGTTGAATTCCATGAAAGAAACTGCTAGAGCTAATAATATTCCTTTGAAAACCGTTTTCATAAATTGTAAGTTAAAAAGAGTAGCAGATACAGAATATAGATTGATTGCACAATTAATTAGAGAATTTAAACAACAGGTTCCTCCAACAGGTTTACCCACAGATGAAGTATATAATATATTTTATGGATTATTAGATAGACAAAAACAAGTAGTAATTTTAGTTTTAGATGAAATAGATCAATTAACTAATAAAATAGGAGATGAAGTATTATATAATTTAACTCGGATTAATTCTGAATTAAAAAATGCACAATTATGTTTAATTGGAATTTCAAATCGTTTAATTTTTTCTGACAATTTAGATCCTCGGATAAAAAGTTCATTAAGTCAGGAAGAAATAATTTTTCCTCCTTATAATGCTTTACAAATTCAAACAATTTTGAATGAGAGAGCAGTTAAAGCATTTAAAGAAGATATTATTGAAGCAGGAGTGGTTGAAAAATGTGCTGCATATGCAGCTAGAGATCATGGTGATGCAAGAAGAGCAATTGATTTGTTAAGAATTGCAGGAGAATTAGCAGATAGGTCAGGTTCAGAAATAATTAAAATAAATCATTTAGATGAAGCAGAGAAGAAAATTGAAAGAGATAGAATTATTAATTCAGTAGTTGGTCAACCAAAACAATTTCAAGGAGTTTTATACTCTGTTATTTTAATTGCACAACAAAAGAATATTTTTTTTACAGGAGAAATTTATGATATTTACAAAAAAATATGTCAACAAGTTAGATTTAGTGTATTAACACAAAGAAGAGTAAGTGATATTGTGGCAGAATTAGATATGTTGGGATTAATTAATGCAAAAATTATTTCTAAAGGAAGATATGGAAGAACAAGAGAAATTTCTTTAGCAATTAGTGAAGATATTTTGATAAAATTAAGAGAATTGCTAGAAAAATCATTAGGTATTTCTTAAGATGGATCAAGTAGGTTTGATTAAACAAGGTTTTGAAAAGAAGGTTTTATTAAATAGAGAAATGTTAGATTCTCAATTATTTCAAAAAGATACTTTTTGGAATAATTTTAATGGAAAAGAATCTTTTTTGATATTAAATGAAGACAATTTTTATTTTTTGAAAAATTTTTCAAAAGAATCATCTTTTGAGTATGATAAATTGAGGGTTGATTTAGAAAAAAAAGATGAAATAGAAGAATATATTTCTTTTTTAAGAGGATTGAAAAAAGAACAACAAAGATTTCCTTTGGTTGTTGAAAATTCTTTTGAAAATATTCCTAAGAAATATGAGATAAGAGATTTTACTAAGTTTTTTGTTTCTCGATATAAATTTATGGAGAAATTATTACGACCACGACAAGAATTAAATGGAGTATTATCTATAAGTAAAATTGTTGCTAAAAAAGACAGAGAAAATGTTTCTTTAATTGGAGTAGTTGTAGATATTAGTCAAACAAGAAATAATAATTTTATTATTACTTTAGAAGATTTAACTGGTCAAGTTAAAATATTAATTAATCAAGATAAACAAGATTTATGCAATTTAGCAAAAACAATTGTAGTTGATGAAGTTTTAGGTGTAACAGGGATGTGGGGAGGAGAAATAATTTTTGCAGATAATTTGATTTGGCCAGATATTCCTTTAACCAATCCTTTGAAGAAATTTTCAGAAGATATTTATACTGTTTTTCTTTCTGATATTCATGTTGGAAGTACTAATTTTTTAGGGAAAGAATTTGGAAAATTTTTAGATTGGTTAAATGGAAAAATTGGTGATTCTAAACAACAAGAGTTAGCTAATAAAATTAAATATGTTTTTATTGTTGGAGATTTAGTAGATGGAATTGGTATTTATCCTGGACAAGATAAAGAATTAGATATTAAAGATATTTATGAACAGTATCAAGAAGCAGCTAGGTTGTTAGATAAGATACCTAAAACGGTACAAATTATAATTTGTCCGGGAAATCACGATGCGTTACATTTAGCTGAACCACAACCTGCATTCAATCCAAAATATGTTCAACCCCTTATGGAAATATCTAATGTGATGTTGGTTTCAAATCCAGGAGTTGTGAATATTTGTGAAGGAAATGGTTTTTCTGGTTTTAATGTTTTGTTGTACCATGGATATAGTTTTGATTATTATGTGGCTAATGTTGATTCAATTAGAAACCAAGGAGGATATAATCGGGCAGATTTGATTATGAAATTTTTGTTAAAACGTCGACATTTAGCACCTTCTTTTACTTCTACACCTTATTTACCTTTACATGCAGAAGACCCGTTATTGATTAAGAGAATTCCAGATTTTTTTATTACAGGACATATTCATTATGCAATTGCAGCTAATTATCGAAATGTAACAATGATTAGTGGCTCTTGTTGGCAAAGTAAAACAGATTTTCAAGAAAAAGTTGGACACGAACCAGAACCAGCTAGAGTACCGATGGTGAATTTAAAGACGAGAGAGATAAAGATTGTGAAGTTTGAGTGAGTTTGTGGAGTTTAAAATGCTCTGTTCTACCCCAACAATATTTATATAGTCTTGTTCTTCTGAAATTGTTGAGGAAAAATGGCTGAAACAGTTGCTTCTAAAAGAGTACACAAATATTTTAACCAAATAGAAGAAGGAATTACTGAAAGTTATAGGGTTGCAGGAGAGATGAGGAAGAAAGGATTAGATCCAGAAGATAGAGTTGATATTCCTTTGGCCCGAAATATGGCAGAAAGAGTCACAGGTTTAATTTCTATTGCGGCACCAGAGTTGGCTGATGAGAAAATCAAAGCAACCGTTTCTAATCGAATCCAAGAACTAGAAAAAGAATATGCTTTGTTAGATTGGAGGGTGGCTTTGAAAATTGGAGAAGAAGTTGCGAAAGAGAAATTTTGTAAATTTAAAGACAAACTAGAAGCAATGGAAATTGGTATCCGAATGGGATTTGCATATTTGACCTTAGGAATTGTTTCTGCTCCTTTAGAAGGATTTATTGGTTTGAAAATAAAAAAAAGAAAAGATGGAAAAGAATATTTGGCACTACAATATGCTGGTCCAGTAAGGGGTGCAGGGGGAACGGCTTCAGCAACTTCTGTAATTTTAGGAGATTACATTAGAACAGTAATGGGTTATGCAAAATATGATCCAGATGAAAAAGAAGTTAATCGTTGGGCAGCAGAAATTCATGATTATCATGATAGAGTTACCAATTTACAATATCACCCTTCAGATGAAGAATTAAAATTTATTGCCCAACATATTCCAATTGAGATCGATGGAGACCCAACAGAAAAATTTGAAGTCTCTAATTATAAGGATTTACCAAGGATTGAAACTAATAGGTTGAGGGGAGGTTTTTGCTTGGTGTTGGCAGAAGGAGTTTCTCAAAAATCACCTAAACTTTGGAAAAGATTGAGTAAATGGGGAAAAGAATTTGGTTTAGAATGGGATTTCTTAGAGGAATTTTTAGAATTACAGAAAAAAGTAAAAGCGAAAGGAAAAACTTCAAAAGATTCAGACGAAAAAATTAAACCAAATTATACTTATATCAAAGACATTGTGGCAGGTAGACCTGTTTTAGCACACCCTTTGGCAGCAGGAGGATTTCGATTAAGATATGGACGAGCAAGAACTACTGGGTTTTCTGCAGCGGCCCTACACCCTTCTACATTGCTTTGTTTAAATAAATATATTGCAATTGGAACACAAATTAAGGTTGAGCGTCCTGGTAAAGCAGCATCTATTTCAATTTGTGATTCTATTGAAGGACCAATTGTTAGATTAGAAGACCAAACAGTAATTCAGTTAAATAGTTTAACCAAAGCTAAAGAAGTATATAATCAAATTGAAAAAGTATTATTTTTAGGAGATATTTTGTTTAATTATGGGGATTTTTCTGAAAATGGACATAGTTTGGTTCCAGTAGGATATTGTCCAGAGTGGTGGGTTTTGGAGTTAGAGAAAGCAATAGTAGATACTTTTGGTAATTTGGATTTTGAAAAATTTAGTAATTTGGTTGGTATTGATCTAGAAAGGTTGAGAACTTTTTTTGAGCAACCTTTGTTTAATTTTCCAACAATTGAAGAAGCAATTAAAATTTCAGAAGAAATGAAAATACCTTTGCATCCAGAATTTACATATCATTGGAAATTAATTTCTGGTCAAGAATTGGCTTTGTTGAAAGAATGGTTAATTTCTGGAAGTTTCAAAAAAGAAGGAGAAAATTTCTTAAAAATTATTTTACCTTTAAATGAAGAAACCAAAAAAATAAAAGAGATTATGGAGAAGATAGGAGTAATTCATTTAGTAAGTAATAAAGAAAATGTGGTTTTAGATGCCCAGAACAGTGCAATTTTTTCTTATTGTCTTAATTTTCAAACACCAGAAGATTTGAAAAAAAATAATTTTCCTGAAGGAAAAAACGCGTTAGAAATTATTAATCAAATTAGTAAGGTTTTTTTAAGAGATAAAAGTGGAACATTTATTGGAGCGCGGATGGGACGTCCAGAAAAGGCCAAAATGAGAAAAATGACTGGTTCACCACATGGAATGTTTCCAGTAGGAGCAGAAGGAGATAGATTAAGGTGTTTTCAATCAGCATTACAAGCAGGAAAAATTAGGGCCGATTTTCCTTTGTTTTTTTGTAATAATTGTTCAAAAAAAACAATTTATCGAAGATGTGAAAGATGTGATGAAAAAACTGAACCACAATATTTTTGTCGTTTTTGTGGAGATTTAAAAGAAAATTCTTGTAACCATGGAGAACCACAAAAATATAAAACACAAGATTTGGAGATAAAACATTATTTTGATAGTGCATTAAAAAAACTTGGAACACGAACATTTCCAGATTTAATTAAAGGTGTGAGAGGAACAGCTAATAACAGCCACATTACTGAAAATTTAATTAAACCTATTTTAAGAGCTAAACATGAAATTTTTGTTAATAAAGAAGGGACCACCCGTTATGATTGTACTGAACAACCAATTACTCATTTCAAACCTAAAGAAATACATACTTCGGTAGAAAAATTAAAAGAATTAGGATATGACCAAGATATTTTAGGAAAAGAATTGGTTGATGAAAATCAAGTTTTAGAATTATTTCCTCAAGATGTTGTGCTTCCAGGATATGATGATTTAGAAGGCTCAGCACCAAGGGTTCTTTTTCAAACTGCTAATTTTTTAGATGAATTAATGGTTAAATTTTATGATGCTAAACCATTTTATAATTTAAAATCAAAAGAAGATTTGGCGGGCCATTTGGTAGTGGGGTTAGCACCACATACTTCTGCTGGATTAGTGGGAAGAATTATTGGATATTCACAAACCCAGGGGTTGTTGGCACACCCAATGTATCATGCAGGTTTACGTCGAGATTGCGATGGAGATGAAGCAGCAGTGATGTTGTTATTAGATGCGTTGCTTAATTTTTCTCGACAATTTTTACCAGAAGCAAGAGGAAGTAAAACAATGGATGCGGCATTAGTATTAACTGGGATTTTAGTTCCTTCAGAAGTTGATGATCAAGTTTTAGGGATGGATACTGTTTGGAAATATCCTTTAGAAATGTATGAGGCAGCCATGGAATATAAAAACCCATGGGATATTAAAGTAGAACAATTGGCTAACCGGTTAGATAAAGAAAACCAATATGAAGATTTTGGTTTTACACACCCAGTAGGAAATATCAATAATGGAATTTTGTGTTCTGCTTATAAAACACTTCCTTCGATGGCTGAGAAATTGGAAGGCCAAATGGAAATTGCGACACGAGTTATGGCGGTAAAAACAGGAGATGTTGCGCGATTAGTAATTGAAAAACATTTTATGAAAGACATTAAAGGAAATTTAAGAAAATTTTCAATGCAACAATTTAGATGTGTAAAGTGTAACGAGAAATATCGTCGGCCACCTTTGATGAATAAATGTTCTAAATGTAATAATCGTTTGTTGTTTACTATCTCTCAAGGTTCGGTAGTTAAATATCTAAAACCAAGTTTAAAATTATCGGAGAAATTTGAATTTTCCCCTTATTTAAAACAATCTTTGGAATTGGTTGAAGATAATGTTAATTTGGTATTTGGTAAGGAGAAAGATAAACAAGTTGGGTTGGCTGGGTTTATTTAATTCTCTGCTAAGTAAACTTCAGCATGAGGGATTTTTTCTACAATTAAAATTCTATCTTTGTTGATTAAATCTGAAAAAAGTTGAATAGAATGTTCGCCAGTTAAATGTAAAATGTAAGCGCTTTTGGCTAGTTCTTTTATTTGGTTGGGTTCTTTTTCTTCACCTTGGTAGAATTCTTTAGTTAAATCTAATTGTAAGTTGTTTTCTAGAAATTTTTTACCCAAAATCTCTTTGTCTGTAACGACTAAGATATTTCCATGTGGTCCTTGGTGGGTTTTAACTATGAATTTCATTTTCTGGTCTAAGATACCATTCATCTAGGGCAGCAGTTTGTTCAGTTAAAAGATCTAATGTTGAATTTAACCCACCCAATGCAAATGCGAAATCATCGGTTCTAATCCTTCCTTGGGTGATGTGTTTCCCGACTTCTTCAAAATATCTGTGATATTGCAAATATGTTTCTTGGCATCTTCCTTCATAAGGTATTGTTCCAGTAGGACCCATTCCTGAAATTTTTCCAAAATTTTCGAAAAAAGACCTACATTCATCGGAAAGAACATATAATAAAACATCTCCCCATTTCATTTTCACTTTCGTTGGAGAAATGGGTTCTTCTCTTAATAGACTAGTTAACCCAGGGATAAATTGTTTAATTTTTTGTGGTGGTAAGAGATCAGTCATTTTATTTGAAACTTTTAACTGGTTTTTTAGTACCACAAGCCATACATTTTAGATAACTAATTCCTTCAATATCTATTAATTGAGTATCTGGTTTACCACATTCAGAACAAACCACAAATTCACTAAGATATTTCTTGATTTTTTTATTAATTAAAGAAGCAGGTAATTTTGATCCAAAAATAACTCGACTACCAATAATTTTTCCAGGAGTAGCCAATTCACGAAATAAAAATTTTAATAAATGATGTACATCTCTTTCTAATTGTTTAGCGATTTGTTTTAAATTAATAATAATTGTTTTGTTTCCTTCTAAATGACCTTTAACTTTGTCTAATTTAAATCTTTGATAATCTACTGCTTTTTCAGGAATTTCTTTTTCGGCCTTTGCTAAAAGTTTTTCATAATCCATTTTTATTTTCATAATTTGAAGATTTTATAAATCTTTAGTAAATATTGGTGTTTTACACGAGTAATTAAATAAATACATTTATAAATTAAAAAGATTTCTTTAAGATATGGTGTTAGAGGCTCTGATAAATCCTTTTGCTTTGAGAAAAAGACCTTGGGAGATGTTTATTGGTGGTTTTTTTTATTCAGTGATTGGTTTATTTCTTTCATATTTGGTATTTCGTGAAGTGTCAGGAATATTGATGGTATTTTTAGTAGTAATGGCCACATTTCCTCTTTTATATACTGTAATTAAGAGAGAAGAAGAAATTGATTTAAAATATAAAAAAGAATGGGCAATTTTAAAAGAACATTCCCATGTGATTCTTTTTTTGATTTTTTTGTTTTTAGGGATTACAACTGCTTTTGTATTATGCTATGTTTTTTTACCTGCAACAATGGTTAATACTATTTTTTCATTACAAACCAAAGCAATCCATGAAGTTAATGTTAAAGTAGTAGGGAATGTTACTGCGTTCGGTTTGTTTAAAAGAATCTTTTTTAATAATATTAAAGTGTTGTTTTTTTGTTTAGCTTTTGCATTTATATATGGGGCGGGAGCAATTTTTATTTTAACTTGGAATGCTTCTGTAATTGCAGCAGCAATTGGAAGTTTAATTAAAACAGAACTAGCACAAACTGCTTCTTATGTAGGAATGGCTTCCATCTCATCTTATTTTGGAATAGCAGCGTTTAGTTTTATGAGGTATATGACGCACGGGATATTTGAAATAGCAGCTTATTTTATTGCTGGATTAGCAGGAAGTATAATTTCGATTGCTGTAATCAGACATAACCTAGATAATAATCAAGTGGTTTATGATGCCACAGAATTAATTATTTTGAGTTTAGCAGTGTTAGTAATTGCAGCAGTGATTGAAGTTTTTGTAACACCTGTCTTTTTTTAGAGAACTTTTACTTTTCCAGGTAAATTTTGAAAGATTTCTCCTTCTTTTAACATTTTATCAATTAGTTCATCAACTTGATTAATTTCAGCTTTGCTTTTAATTACTTCAATAAGAACACCTTCACCAGAATCTAACTCTCGAATCAATTCTATAATTTGTTGATTGTCAGATTCAAATTCTTGGGATTGATTTTTTTCTTCAGTTGGTGGTTTTTCTTCTGGTTCTTTAAGAGGGAGAACATTAAGCAATTCAGCACGTCGAACTTTTAACCATTCTTGATCAATTTTTTTGATAATTTCTGGGGCAATATATTTTTCATCATTATAGACGCGAATTTTTCCAATAATTAAGATTGCTGTTCCCAAAGCAAGGGAATTACTGTTTTTTATTTCTTCAAAACTACGAAGTTTAATGCTGCCAGAACCATCATCTACACTAAAATTTACCATTGCCCCATTAACTTCTTTATCAATAATAACTCCCATCAAATTAACTCGAGAAATTTTTTGGTTGTTTTTAGTTAATAAATAATTAGGTTTCCAACCTTCTTCTGTAAAATATTTTCCATTTTGAAGGGTTTCAATGTTAGTTTTGACAGCTACTTGTCTTTCTTGAATTTCTTCTGCCATTTTAGAGTTTTTGGATGAATCCTCTTCGCGGTTCAAAAAGATCTCCTCCCCTTCTTAGTTTTTCAATTACCTCTTCCACATCACTGGTTTTAATTCCTTTGCTTTCTGCTCTTTCAGTAACTGCTTCTAATGGAATCACTTTCCCCATTTCATTTTCTAAAGTATCTATAATTTCTCTAACAACACTGATTTTGCTTCTTTCTTTAGCAGGAATACCAGAACTAATTCGATCAATATCAATCACGCCTGTTTCTGAGTCTTTAGCGATTTGACCTAAACAGAAATCAACCATTTCAACTGCCTTTTCAGCATCACGTTTTAACACTTTTTTTGATAATCTTATTTTAGCAGAAGCTTCAGCTAATCTAACCAATGCTTCTAATTGTCGAGCAGTGATAGGAACACTTTTGATTCCTGCTTCATCTCCTTGACCAGAATTTCTCATTTGAACATAATATCTTTGTAGTTCGTCAATAGCTTCTTCAGTAAGAACTGGTTTTATACTAGTTCTAACATAAGTAATATATTTTTTTAATAAGTCGGTATCAATTTCTACTTCTTTACCTTCTGGATTTTGATGAAGGTTTAAAATGTGTCTAGCAAGAAGTTCATCTTTTGTTTTATCTGGAAGATCTTTAATAGGAAAAATAAGATCAAATCTATTGATTAATGCAGGAGGTAAATTGATTTGTTCAGCAACCAAACCATAAGGATCAAATCTTCCAAATTTTGGGTTAGCGGCCGCTAAGACTGTTGTTTCACATCTTAATGTGGCTTGAATGTTAGCTTTACTGATGCTTACAGATTGTTGTTCTAATGCTTCGTGCATCGCAGAACGATCTTCTTTACTCATCTTATCCATTTCATCAATCATTACGAATCCTTTGTTAGCAAGAACCAATGCACCTGCTTCTAAGCTCCATCCTCCAAGAAATTCATCTTTTACTACAGATGCCGTTAATCCGGCCCCAGATACACCTTTACCGCTAACATATCTCGATTTGGGAGCGATCTTAGTAATTCTTTTTAATAATTGAGACTTTGCTGCACCAGGATCTCCAATTAAAAGAACGTGCATGTCTCCCCTAGTGATGGCTCCATCTTTTCTTTTCTTTCTAACTCCACCTACTAGTTGTAGAATAAGGGCTTCTTTGATTTTATCATGACCAAAAATAGAGGGGGCGCTACTATTGACTAATTTTGAATAAATGTTTGGGTCTTGGCTTAATTCCTTAATTTGTTCAGTTTCTTCGGGAGTTATTTCTAAAGAACTAAAATCATCTTGGACTGGTTCAATAAAATTAGCTTCGATAATTAAATCAAATTTAGTTGATTTTCCTCCCGACCTTAGATTAATAGGGACTTCAGTAACCCAACCAACCACCCTTACTTTGTTTCCTGGACTTGTTTTTCTATCAGTCATTGGGCTAACTAAATCATTTTTTAGAAAAACATTCATTCTTTTTGGTTGAACTCCCCCTTCTAAGTCCTCTGGAGCTTCTTCTAAGACTATTCCTTGACCATCTACAAGTTCTTTAGTTAATTCTTTGAATTTGCCTTTTCGACCACAACCACAACGAGAAGGTTCACGATATTTGCTTTCTAATTGCAAAACGGTAAGAATATTTCCACAACTAGGACATTCAAATCGAGCAGTTAGAACATGAGGACGAACATCACTTTTTTGTCTAACAATACCTTCCATCCAGAGTAGTTTAGTAAGGTGCTTGCTTCTAATTTCACTAATAAGGATTTTTTGACTTTCGGGTAAATTGATGAATCTTAAATGGAAACGAGATACTTTTTTGGGTAAATCAAAATCTTTGATTGCTAATTCTCCCGCCTTGAGAATTTCTTCTGGATGTTCTAATAATTCTTCGGCTAATTCTGGATTAAATTTAGTTAATTCAAAGAAATCAAAAATCATGTGGTTGTTTCCTTTTCTAACAGTTTCTAATAATTCAGGTTCATAACTAGCTTCAATAAATTCTCTGAAAATTTTTATTTGTTCATTAACTTCCATCTGTAAAACCCACCCAAGGTTAGTTTCTAGAATTGTTATTTTTATTTAAAATTATATGTTCGGGAGAACATATTGAAAAGAATTAAGAAAAAAAAGATAAATTTATTTTTTATCTAATACTTTTTTAAGGACTTCAATCAGTTTGTCTGTAGTTTCATTAACTTCTTCTTCAGTTTTAGTTCCAGTACAAACAATCTTTCCATTACTAAATAACAAGAAAGTAGCGTTGGTTCCTTTTAATTTGTGTACTAACCCAGGAAATTGTTCTGGTTCATATTCGGTGTGTGGTAATTTAATTCCTAAAATATTTAGGTTTAGATCCATTCCAACACTACCAGAAGCAACAATGTTTTGTACTTTAATTTCTGGAGTAACAGTAACCACAATATTTAGTTTTTTTACTGATTTGATGATAGCTAAGATTGCCTTATCAACATCTTTCATATTTCTTGCTCCAGTACAAACAATTTTTCCAGAACTAAAAACCAAAGCAGTTGTTTTAGGTTCTTTAATTCTTAATACCAGACCTGGAAATTGTTCTGGATTATATTCGGTGTTTGACAGAGTTGCTGCCATCTTTTCTAAAGGAATGTCTTTTTTTAAATCAGAACTAATAACAATATTTACAATTTCAATTTCTTTCTTTTTAGCCATTATAATCCCCCCGATAATTTACTATTGACTAGTGTTTTCATTTATAAAGCAATGTTCTTTTTAAATATTTCCTTTATAAATGAAGAAATTTGTGTTTTGGTTTTTATTTTTAAAGGAGTATTTTTATTCTTTAAAAATACACACCCCCTTGTTTCCGATGGAATTAATGACGTGAAAAATTGTTTTTTGTTTTCTATGAGAAATTGGGGTTGTGTGATTGTGTTGATTTAATAAAAGATAAAATAAAAATTAATAAGCTAAACAACTACATAATTTGTAACCTTTGTTTAATGCTTCAGTTTTGTTTTTGAAGATCTTTCGATTTTCTTTTTTAATATTCTGGGCATGTAAACAATTAGAAACATGTAATTTTTTTCCTGTTTTTGAAACAACATATGTTTTGTTTTTTGTTTTGGTGGTTGTTGGTTTGTTTTTAACTAAAAGTAAATGTAATTGTTTATTTTCTTTTTCTAAGTGGTTTATTCTATCTAAGATATAATTAATATTGGTTTGGATGTTAATTACATCAGTTTTAACGTTTTGAAATGAAATTGCTAATTTTTCTTTTTCTTTATAGTTCATTTTGGTTTCCTCCTTTTTGTTTAATTATGTTTATTCTTTAAATATTTTTTGTTTATTTGTTACTTTAAAGTGCTAAATTAATTGGTTATTTTAAAACAAATCTTTTTATACTTGTAGTTAATTTATTGTTAAATGACACCCGAACAAAAATTAGAATTGTTGAAGAGGAATACTCAAGAGATTGTAACTGAAGAAGAGATGTTGAAATTATTACAGACTAAGAAGCAGCCGGTTGTTTATTTGGGAACAGCGATTACTGGTAGACCACATATTGGTTATTTTGTTTGGGTTTTGAAGATGGCTGATTTTTTGAAAGCCGGTTTTAAAGTTAAAGTTTTATTGGCAGACCTACATGGCGCATTAGATAATTGTCCTTGGGAAGTTTTGGAAAAAAGATACAAATATTATACTAAAATTATTCCTTTGATGTTTAAAGCAGTAGGGGCCGATGTTGGTAATTTAGAATTAATAAAAGGATCTGATTTTCAATTAGAAAAAGAATATATTTTAGATACATTAAAAGTAGCTACTAAAGTTTCTATCAATGATGCCAAACGAGCGGCTTCAGAAGTAGTTAAGTTTGGAGAAAACCCAAAATTAAGTGGGTTAATATATCCAATTATGCAGTCTTTAGATGAAGAATATTTGAAAGTAGATGTGCAATATGGTGGGATTGATCAAAGGAAGATTTTGATGTTTGCTCGGGAAAACCTACCTAAAATTGGATATAAAGCAAGAGTAGAATTTATGACTCCTTTGATGCCTGGGTTGATTGGGAAAAAAATGAGTGCTTCTGATCCAAAATCTAAAGTTGATTTGTTAGATGATCCAAAAACTGTGCAGAAAAAAATTAATGGGGCCCATTGTGAAGCAGGAGTAGTAGAAGATAATGGTGTTTTGTCTTTTTTGAAATATGTAGTAATGACTTTGAAAGATGATGCTGGTGAGAAATTTGTGATTGAAAGACCAGAGAAGTTTGGAGGTAATTTAACTTTTGATAATTATGAAGCAGTAGAAGAAGCTTTTGTTAAGAAAGAATTACACCCTTTGGATTTGAAAATGGCTTTAGCTAAAGAAATTAGTAAGTTGTTAGAACCTTTTCAGAAACAAAAAGAGAAATTGGAGAAAGTTGTTGAGGAAGGATATTCTTAATTTTTTTGATAATTTTTTTAAATGGTTTGCTTTTTTTAAATAAAATGGAAAATTGTGCAACTGCAAGAAGAATGGACCCAAGCGATATTTATGACGGAACAAATCAGAACGAGTTGTATCTAGATTATATTTTGAATACAGATCCTTTTCAAAGACTAAGTTTATCTCATACTTCTGATTTTGGACACGGGTTTTTGGAACAAAATCCAAATAGACCAAAAAAAGAACACGATACATTAATTTTATCTTTAGATAGTTTAAAAGAAAGAGATTTGGAAGTATTTAATCATTTATTAGAAAATATTGCTAGAAATACTTGGTATGATCATATGCAACTTAATTTTCAAGATCAAGGGGTTTTGAAAAATTCACAACAAAGAGTATTTCATGAAGAACTAGGTAGTTATATGATCGGAGAAAATTCAATGAATTACTCTCATAAAATTAGAATTCTAAGGTATCATTTGGGTTTAGATAAATTAGCTAGAGGATAATTTTAAGAACCTTCAACTATTGCTAAACAATAATTTTTGAAGTATTTTTTTATTACGCGTTTTATATCTTTAGTGGATACTTTTTTTATTTTTTTGATATATTGTGTTATTTGTTCAGCTTTTTCAACTTGTTCCCAGAAGACCAATGCATCCGCTAGTTTTTGATTGTCTTCGGTTTCTAATAAATAATTACCTTCTAAGTAGGTTTTTGATTCGTTTAGTTCTTTTTCAGAGAGATTATTTAGGTCGTTAAGTTTTTTCAAAACTGCTTTTTTAGCAATAGGAACTTTCTTGCGATCAGTACTTAGATAGATAGCAAAGTAACCATAATCTCCATCACAAGCGTGTTGAGTGCCAACTTCATAAGCTAAGCCTAACTTACTACGAATCTCTTGAAACATCCAACCAGATTGTCCGCGTCCTAAAATACCACTAATAACATCCAAGGTATAGCTATCTGGATGTTTTCGGGAAATAGTTTTATATCCTAAAACAAAATAAGTATTTGTGATTTTTCTTTTTTCTTTTTTGATTTTGTTTTTCTTAGACAATGGTTCTTTAGTGCTGGGCAAAGTGATTGTTTTTTGAGCTGAACGAGTGAATTTTTGTTCAACTTTTTTCCGCCAGTTAGGAATATTACCAACAATAGAAAGGACGATATTATTGGGGTTGTAATATTTATTATAATAATCTAAAACTTTTTTCCGAGTTAGTTGTTGGATTACTTTTTTATCTCCATATGTTGGAAATTTGGCGGGATGAAGGTCGAAAATATTTTTTTCAAATAAAATCCATTGATAGAAGCGTGGTTCGTCATTAACCATATCAATTTCTTTGATAACAATTTTCTTTTCTTTTTCAATTCCTTTTTCAGAAAAAAGAGGATTTTGTAAAATATCTGTTAACACATCCAAACCAATATCAAAATGTTTATTGAGAACTTTTACAAAGAAACAAGTTCTTTCACTAGAGGTATAAGCATTTAAGTCTCCACCAATCTTTTCTATTTCATTAGCAATTTCTTGACTGGTAGGTCTTTTTTTAGTCCCTTCGAAAACCATATGTTCAAGGAAGTGAGAGATTCCTCTTTCAGATTTGGTTTCGTTATTGCTTCCAACTTTGACTAGAAATTCAATTGCTACAGAATTGGTTTCTTTTTTTTGATATATTACAGTGAGACCATTTTTGAGTTTAATTTTTTGCATCCAAGGAGTAATTTATTTTTGTTTATAATGGTTTCTGAGAAAAGCAATTAAATCGAAAAGAAACAAAATAATTATAAACAATCAAAATTTAATAATTCTATGAAACTTCCGGAATTACAAAAAGAGTTGCGGAAAAAGAAGATATCTTATTTGTTATTGACTAATAAAGACCCTAATTTTACTTATTTTACTGGATTGAAAGGAACTTCTTTTGCCTTGTTGTTTGTTCCGCGGAAAGGAAAACCTTTCTTGTTTGTTACTTCTTTAGATAAAGAGAAAACTAATTCTTCTACTGAGAATGTGTTAATTGAGAAACCATGGGAAGTAAATTTGAAGAAAAAGATTAAACCAAAAGTGTTAGGTTATAATGCACAGACAATGACAGTTTATGCTTATAAGAAATTTAAGAAGATTTTTCCAAAAGTTAAATTTGTTGATTGGTCAAAATATTTGTGTTGTTTAAGAATTGAAAAAACTAAACAAGAATTAAGTAGTCCGCGGAAAGCAGCAAAATTAACAGTGTTGGCTTTTGAAGGGATAATTAAAGGGTTGAAGAAAAAGAGATTTAAGACAGAAAACGACATAAAGTTTTATTTAGAGAAATTTGCGTTAGATAATAATACAGAATTGTCTTTCCCCCCAATTGTAGCTTCTGGGAAAAACACTAGAAATCCTCATCATCAGACTTCTAATCAAAATTTGAAGAAAGGTTTTTTGTTATTGGATTTTGGGATTTCTTATCAAAATTATTGTTCAGATATGACTCGGATGGTATATTTGGGAAAACCTGGGCCGCGGGAATTGGCCATGTATAATTTTTTATTAGATGTGCAAGTTAAGACAATAAAGAATTTGAAATTAGGAAAAACAGCAGGACAGATAGAAGCTCAGGCGCGTAAGGATTTGGGAAAGTATTCTTCTTATTTCATTCATGGATTAGGACATGGAACCGGAATTGAGATTCATGAATTACCAAGTTTGAGTCCAGATTCGGAAGACAAAATTAAGAAAAATCAAGTTTTTACTATAGAACCAGGGATTTATTTCAAAGATTTTGGGTTACGGATTGAAGATACAATTTTGATGAAAGAAAAACCAGTGATTTTAACTAAATGTACAAAAGAATTGGTATGTGTTAGTTGGTAAAAAGTAGTTTTTATTCTTAAAATAATGGTTTATTATTATAATTTCTTACTTTAGAGTAATTATATTCCGAAACATTTATATAATAGTCGATGTGTTACTACTAAAAAATAATATTTTATTAAAATTTAAGCGAGGGAAATATAAAATGGTATTAAGAAATTTGCGTGATTTTTTGGTTTCTACTGTAGCTGCAGGAAGTATGTTGGCAGCTGTAAGTTGTACGGAAGTAAATACTAACACTTATGTTGGTTATCCTGATAAAGGACAAAGAGCAGACATTGAGATGTCTGATGCTTCTCGAGATAATGATTTGAAAGTTAGTGTTGATGCTGGTGTTGCTCCAGATTACAAAGTAACTGCTGATTTGGGATTAGATAGCAAAGTATTAGATTCTAAAGCTGATACTTTGAAAGCTGATGCTAAGACTTCAGATATTTTGGTTGCAGATAAATCATTACCTGATGCTCAAACACCTGATACTAAAGTTGATGCTAGTGCACCAGACAACAAAGTACCTGATCAAAAATTACTAGATTCTCAAACACCAGATATGGCAGTGGCAGATTTGAGTGTAGATAAAACATCACCTGATACTTACAAAGCACCAGATAGCAAAGTAGCAACCCCAGATAGTACATTGGCAGATTTGAATGTTGCAGATAAATCATTGCCCGATACTTCTTACAAAGCAGATATGGCTGTTGCAAAACCAGACACATTAACAGCTGATGCAACTTCACCTGATTACCAAATAGCTAAAGATGGTGCAGTTGTTAAAGATATGGCCCAAGATGGAACTGTTGTTATCTTTAAAGACGGTGCGACAGCAGATAGTGGAAAAGGCTGTACTAGTTTGGAAAAAGCTTTAACTTGTTTAGGAACTAAATATCAAACATTAACAACTCCAGGATGGGCAGCTTATGAAGCTAAGCAAAATGGATATAAAAATGTTATAACTGATGAAAATAAGTTTAAACAAGGAGTAGCTGCAGGAAACCCATGTACTGCTTCAAAAATATTTAATAATCAGACTTGTGCAGATTATTTGAAGAAAGCTACACCTGGTTCTGCTGTTGTTGAATTAAAAGATTCAAACAATATTAGAATTACTGGTTATTTGCCATTCGATCAAGCAATGGGATTAGAAGCTTTAGCTAAAGGTAAATTAAAAGGAGTAAAGTGTGCTATCTATGGTACATCATTACCTACTGCTAAAATTACTTGCTTTAATAAATAATGTGAGGAAATACAAAATGTTAAAAAAAATATTTTTTTTGTTTGTGTTGGTTTTGTTAACTGCATCTATCGTTCCGTCCGGATTAGCTGTGACTAATGATGAAGCATTATTACAATATCAATTACAATCATTGACACAGTCAAGTACATTACTTACTCTAGAGTTTAAGAGTGTAAATACCAATTACAAATCTCAAGGGCCTGTTAAAAGTGTTTTGTTAGCAATGGTTAACTTAGAACAAGCTTTTGCTGGTCAAGTAACAGAGATTCAAAAACACAAAGCAAAAGCAACGTCTTTAGGATATACTGCTTTAGCTACCGGTTTTGATAGTTTGTTGTTTGCTGATCAAGCAACTTATAATTATTTGAAAGGACAATTAGATGTTGTAGATATCGACAGAGATGGAATCGCCACATCTAAAGACAATTGTCCTAACAAAGCCAATGCTGATCAGAAAGATGATGACAAGGACGGTATTGGAGATGTATGTGATGCTGTTGTTAATCAAGATCCTGTTTTGACTGTTACTGGAACTACAAGCGTAGTGGCTGGTCAAAAAATAACTTTGACTTTAAAAGCAACAGATAAAGATAATAATAAATTGGTTTTGGCAGTAGCTGAATCACATTCTGGACCAAGTAAATTAACTTTGACTGATAAATTTAAAGATAATGGAGATGGAACAGGAACTTTTACTTGGACTACTACAGATAAAGATTTTGGAGATTATCCTTTAGTTTTCAGTGTGAATGATGGTAAAGTTAATATTTATTCATATGTTACTTTGAAAGTTTCCAAAAGTTTTCCAGTTCCAGTATTAGACAAGATTTTACCTCAAAAAATTGAAGAAGGTAAGAAATTGGAATTTATTGTTAAAGCAACTGATCCAAAAAACGATAAGCTTGTTTTAACAACTAGTGCCTTACCAACAGGAGCAGTGTTTAAAGATAATGGGGATGGAACTGGTAAGTTTACTTGGACTCCAACTTATAGTCAAGCTAAGACTTACACCATTACATTTACAGCTAAGAACACCATTCCTTTGTCTTCTTACACGCCTGTGAAAATTGAAGTTGTTGATGTTCCTACTACTGGAAACAAAAAACCAGTTTTCAATACTATTGGCACTAAGACTGTAAAAGAAGGAGTTAAGTTAGAGTTTACAGTAAGTGCTACTGATGCTGATACAGCAGATACTTTGGTTTATTCAACAGGAGTTTTACCAACAGGAGCTACTTTTGATAAAACAACTAAGAAGTTTACTTGGACTCCATCTTACACTCAAGCTACAACTTACACAGTTGTTTTTAAAGTAACTGATGGAAAAGAGACAGTTGAACAAAAAGTAACAATTAAGGTAACAGAATCATCTGCTAATGAAGCAAGTTATGATGCTTTGAAGAAGAAGTATGATAATTATGTTGATGAATATGATGATTACGAAGAAGATTTAGAAGATGCTAAAGATGATAAAGACAAAGATGATATCAAAGATGCTAAAGATGATCTAGATGATTTGAAAGATGATCTAGATGATCTAGATGATGATATTGATACCTTACAGAAGAAAGTTACTGATTCTTCTTTGAAGAAGAAGTTGAATGATTTAGAAGATGATGTCAAAGATTTGATTGATGACATTAAATATCTTTTAAAAGATTCTAGTAGCAGTTCATCTTCAAGTACAAGTACTGTGTCTTCTTATACACCAACCAAAACAACTTCAACTGGAACAACTACAACTCCTGGTGTCGTAGTAAATAATTTGAAAACTCCTGCTTTAACCGGAGCAACTACAACCACCACAACTGGAACTAGTTGGGATGATATTAGATTAGTTGTTTGGGTAGTAGCAGGAATTATCATCTTGCTAGCAGTGATCATCTTTTTGATCAAGTTGTTGTTAAGACCTTAGGGTTTTATTTTTTTTCTTTTATTTTCTAGTAAGTTTTAAAAATAAGAAGTTATTAATCAGATTGGTGAGGTTCAAATGGCAAAAAAACAAGAAGCGGAAATGTCTAACGAAGAGAAGATGGGTTTTCATAAAGGGAGCTTAGCTACTTTAACGAAAGAAAGAGAAGAAATGTTAAGAATATTACAAATTGTTGAACAATTAATGCAGATGCATATCAAAGAATTAAAAGATATGGGTGTTGATTTGGTTGCTCAAGCAAAAGAAGTAAAAAAAGTAAAAAGTAAAAAACCTATTGAAGATATTTTATAATTATTTTTTCTTATTTTTTTGTGGTTTGAAGTACAAACTGAACAAATAAATAAATGCTCCTAAGACAGGTAGGAAAACCAAGACCAGAATCCAAGCAATTTTATCCATTGGTACTTCAAATTTTCTTTGTAAGCAATTAATTAACATAACTACCCAGAAAATACCTACAATTAACATGACAATTTTCCATAGAAAACCCATACGCATAACCATTCCTGGCATATAATATGTTCCTTTGGTTAAAACACCTAATCCAGTTATCATATCCATAAATATCACCTCTTAGATAATGTATTTTTGTAGAATATATAAATCTATTTCTTACAAGGGGCTTTTTTCAGTTTGCTGCTTTTATATTTATGTTGTTTATGTGGCTTCATACGCTTTATTTTGGGGTTTAAGCCATCTTTGATTAATTGTTTCATTAAGTTGTCAATTTTAATTTTGTGGTCGTAGCCCAAGCAAATTGTGTCTGGTTGGTGTTTATGAATTATTTTAAAATGGTTGTTGAGGTCTCCTAACACAGCTTTGTCAACTAAATCTAGGTGTTGGATTAATTTTAATCTTTCTTTTTCTTGGAAAAGTGTTTTTTTCTTTAATTTTAACTTTGTTTTGTCTCTGGCTAACACTACAATGAGGTAATCACCGTGTTTTTTAGATTGTTGGAGATAATTTAAATGACCAGGGTGTAATAGATCGAAGGTGCCGAAACACATAACTTTTTTCATTTTAGTTCCGCTTTTTTTATTATTAATCTGGCAGTGTTTTTAGATTCTTCGTTTATTTCTGCTTCTTTAATGATTAGTTTTTGTTTGAAGAGGGGGCAGTTAAGTACAAGTGATTCGAACTCCCCTCCTTCGCCAGCGATGTTGGTTCCAATAATATCTTTTAATTCTTTTAATTTGTCTAAGTCTTGTTGTTCAATGGTTTTGTTTAACCAAGTTTTATCTAAACCTTCGGCAGCAATTGCAGTAAAAATAAATTCAAATTTATTATCAAGTAATTCTTGCATTTCTTCTTCTTGGGATTTGTGCCATAAAGGATTAATACATTTTAAGTTTAAATTATCACAAATTTTCTGAATACGGCTGCTTTGGTATTCTGAGAATAAAGCACCAGTGATAATGCCTTCAAATTGAAATTGTTTTTGAGCTTTTTTAATTGCTTTGTTTAAGTCAAGGAGTTCTTTTTCTTTTTCGCCTTTGGTAGTACCAAAAACAATCGGTAAATCCATGGATTTGGCTTGTAATTCAGTTAATTCAATTGCAGGAGTGTGAAACATGTAAGAATCTTGATTTTTAGATTTTAGAGTAATAAGGCCAGTAATTTCATGACCTTGTTGTTTAGCTAAGTAAATTGCATAGGTAGAATCTTTTCCTCCAGTGAATAAAGCTGCTAGTTTCATATTTAGTTAATAAAATCGTTTAATTTAAATAAATATTGGGATTTATAATTAAAATGACAGAACTCTGGTTGAAAAATAAGAAGTTGGTTCCTGAAAAGGAATGGGTTTTAACTATTGAAGATTTGCAAAGTAAAGAGAGAATTAAAGATAAAAAAATAGCAAAAAAACAATTGAGAAAATTATTTGTCGAAGCAGTGGAAAGAAGGTTACCACCTGGTCGTTTTGGAGTGTTTTTTTCTGGTGGAGTAGATAGTGGTTTGATTGCTAGTATTTG
>CAYSWQ010000004.1:0-5601 GCA_964434885.1 uncultured Methanosarcinales archaeon
GAGTAGGAGTAAAAACGCAAGGGAATAAAGTCAATATTGTATTGGAAGAATATGCCCCAGGATCTAAATTTAATCCCAAAAAACCAGTTTCTCCAACTAAAGACCACTCTTTAGCCGGACTGAGAAAAAAAGCACGAGCCTTAGTGAATGGAAAAAGCCTGAAAACTCCCAAAGGAGAAGCTACCGTGCACATCAAAAATAATTTTCCAGATGTAGTAATATCGGCTAAAGGAAAAGTTAAAATTGATTTTTATGAACAAGAAGTTCCTCCAGCTAGTGTAAGTGGCGGAGAATTATCTTATACTGGAGAGAGTGCATCGGCTGAATTAGATGTTGTGACAGATGGGAGAATGGATGGGGATTTCCGCGGTAAATTCACCGCCAAAGACAGCCAATACAAACAAATTAGGTCGAGTCAAGAACAGGCAGCTTTAGGAATAAGAAGAAATTCCGCTTCCAACAAAGATGTAATTCTAACTAGTTGTAAACCAAAATGTGTGGTTTCAGACAAACCAGTTATTTCCATTAGTAAAAATATTTTATTTGCTGAAACTAGTGGCAAAGAATTTGAAGATTTTCTGTTCGGTTCTGAGATTGGAGAGTTTAACATCCAATTGAAAGCAACCAAAGAGGGATTAACTTACCAGCTGCCAAAGAGTATTGGGGGGTTGACAGCTCAACAATTGGCGAAACAGGCTGCTTCTCTAGGTCAACAATTGTATATGAAAACTGATTGTGGACAGAATAAACAGTGTTTATTTAGTTTGGAGAACATCAAAGGTAATTTACAAGGAACAACAGAAATAAGTACTTTTGATGCCAAGAAAAATAAATGGATTTCTGGTAAGAAAATGCCGGCTTTGAGTTTTGAAATGCCCAAAGCAATTGGAGCCCAAGTTATTTTTCCTCCCCCAGAAGATTTTGCCAAATTGCAAGAAATGAATAAGTATTTGCAACAAGGCAGATATGAAAAATTAAAAGGGTTGACTTTCAAAAGTGCAGACACAAAAAAATATGTTCAATCTTTGATTGGAATTCATCCAGATTCATTTAATGATCCTAATTATAATTTGGCCAAAATTGCGAAGCGAGCAAAATACGCCAAGAAATATGATGACCAGTTAGAGAAAGCCTATGGGGTGAAATTCAAAGGGGGGAAAATTGTAGTACCTCCAGATGCTGATGAAAATTATCTAAAAAAAGTTGATTTGGCAGATAAAAAGATTCAAAAAGATATGAAAAGTGGTAATGTAAATTTCTATCGTTTGACCGCAGCCAGTATTCACCAAGCAAAACTAGATCAAGAAATCTATGAGACTCTCTTGCGATCCGAATTAGAAAAGAAAGGAGATGGTTCTAAGTATGCAGCAGACTTGCAAAAACATATCCAGGCAGCTAAGCAAGAATATACTCGGATGACTAAACATCGGAAATCAATGGCAGAATTAGTTAAAAGGAATGAGATGATCGAGTTTCAAAAAGGGATGTTAGAGATTCAAAAAGAAGAAGCGCGCTTGGAAAATATGTTGAGACAGGCTTTGCTGGAAGAACAGGCGATGAAGCATGCGGAATCCGTCAAACAAAGTAAAGCATTGAAAGCAAAAGCGAAGAGGATTGGTGATGCGAGATTTAAAGTGAATGGGCAATTGAAACGGGCCCAAGACGATTTAAGTAAAATACAGGCACAGGTAAAACAGAATGAAGCGGCCCTGAAAAATGCTGAAAAATTCGGAAAATATTCATTAAATCCCCATATGTACACTATTGGGAATCAAATACTGCGGGACAAAATAAAAAAGCTTAAAGCTCAGGCAGACCGGGCAAAATTAAGAGAAAAAAGACTAAAAGCTCAGATAAATCATTTTGACACGGTTTCTTTGGCCATCACAAACCAAATTAGAGCGGTTAATCCCGAGTTGGCCATGCAGGCTTCACGGATGAGTCGGAGTGTAACGTCCGCTCAAGAAGCATATAAACATTTGAAAGCTAAAAACCCAGCCAAAGCTAATTATGAATTATATCGAGCATATTATTCGGAAGGGTATGAATCACAAGCAAAGTCAGTTTTGGAAAAGTATTCTACCACTAATAAAGATGGTACTACTAATGTTCAAGCTTTAGCCTGGCGGAAAGAAATGGATCATTTAGCATTGGTATCGGAAAAACATCGGACCAGAGATTATATTGATAAACAAATGAAAGAATACCGGGCCAAGAAGGAATCCATTACTGGTCGGGCCTTTAGTTTACTAGATGGGGCAACTTTTTTAGGAGAATGGGGGACTTTGGGGAATTACCTAGCTTTGTATCAAAATACAGTATTGTCAGAATGGACACCCAAAGGCTTTCTTGATTTATATGGTCGGCAATTAAGAGAAGGAGGAGCAAAGAAAAAACCAACTTTATCCAGCAGTATTGATTATTCTAAGGAATGGGTCAAAGGGATGTTGGGAATGGAGACCAGGAAGAAATATACTTACACCGAAAAGAAATTTGAAGGCGAATTGAAAGGGATGAAGATGCTGAGAAAGAAAGCAGAAGCAGCCAGAGCAGTAATGGAAATGCGGAGTGCCTTGTTTGCGCAAGGTAAATCTATGGCTGAGATTGACAAGATAATGCAAGGAGGATTGGTAGATGAAAAAACCAAGGAAGAAGCAAAAAGATTATCTCAGCAATTGTATAGTCGAGGGAGAAAATCAGGGGAAGTGAGTAAAGCAGTAGGTGAATTCTACAATAAGAAAAGAGAACAATATTTAATTAAGACCATTGGGACAAGAGAGATCAATGGAAAAAAAGTCAGTCTTTCTTTAGGAGTGGATGTTGATAATTCCGAAATACAACAATATTTGCAATCAGCTTCTTACAAAGTTAATACAGATAATTATCGGGCGGCAGAAGCAACGGTGAGAGCCAATAATAAGAAAAAAGGTATCAAGATGGAAGATGCCCAAGTGAGGGCCATGGCCAAGGCAATGGTCCAAGGTGATTATTTATTGGAAGCGGCGTTGTTAAAGGACAGGTCTAGTGGAAATCGGGCAGGAGAAGCAGAAGATCAATATGAATTAATTGCTACTAAGTATCCTGGTTCCGGGGCCGCTTTAGTGGCACAGGGAAAATTAGATTCTTTAAGAAAAGTAGGAGGTAATTGGGCTAGTAGAAAATTCAATTATTATATGAATGCTTATCAGCATGGCTTAACTGAAATAGGGGGAGTTTTAGATATCCCTTTAGCAGGAACAGCGGCATTTAAAGCCGGGATGAAATCCGTCCAATTATTGAAAACTGGAGCCAAAGCTTTAGCACATACCAAAAAGTTTAATCAGGTTTTGAATCTGGGTAGACAGGGAGCACAATATGGGGCCAAAATTGGAGTACAAGTGGGGGAAGGAACCGGAAAGTTGTTGTCCGCCAGTGGCAAGATAGTAGCTCAAACCACACCAACATTAGCCAAAGGAGCTACGAAAGGAGCAGGAGTTTTGAAAGAAGGCTTTGTTGGTTTGTATGACTTAGGTAAATCTGGGGGAGAGTTGGCCAAAAGAGCGGCAAAGTATGCGACCACCCACCAAATTTATTCTTCGAAATTTAGAGGAATACATACCTTGTCTTTGAATCCGGATAAAAGGGCAATCAAAAGAGCAGTTATAGATAGAACTTTGGATTTACGGGAGGCTGAAAATGGGGTAAAGGTATCTCGGGATTTGGCATTGAAATATGGAGATGATTTGGAAGCAGCTAAGAAAGCGGGGAACTGGGAGAAAGCAGCTGAAGCCAGCAAAAATTTGGAAGATTGGAAACAAGTTTTGGCTAAAGATATTCAGAAAAAAGAAAAAGCAGTTAGTCAGTTAGCGGAAGCAAAACAAGCAGAAGAAGCATTTTCCATTGCCGCACATACCAAGACTTCTTTGTTGTTTCGCGATCTTTCATTAAATCCAGCAGAAAGAGCGGCCAATTTGGAAAAAATCCAAGCAGTAAAAAATTACAAACAAGCTTTAGCCAAAGGTTGTATTGCTGGTGAATGCCAGCAAGCTGAGGCAAAATTATTAGCGGCGGCGACCGAATTAACTAAAGTTAAAGGAGCGATTAAGGCAGCAGCAGTTAGTGATGGTTGGTTAGCCAAGAAAGTAGAAGGGGTTGTGGAAAAGCAAAAGAAAGGTCATTTGGAGACGGCTCGTCGGAAACAGCAACAATTAGAACGAATGGGAGCGATGTTTTCTGTAGAAGAAAAGGCGGGTAAAAAAGCAATCAAAGTTGATTTAAAATATGTTGACGAGGGCAATAAAAAATTAGCAGGTAAAAGTGCGATTGATTTCAAACTAGCTTTGAAGAGTGGTGATCTAGAAACTGGTTTGGTGAAAACCATTGAAGAAACTGGTAAACTGCAAGTACCTGCGAGTTTAGATGATGCTCTAGCTAGTGGTCAGAGAGTGATGAGTGAAAGTAGCTTACAACACACCACTGGAGTTAGTGGGGCCTTACCACCAGTACATGAAACAGCTAGGCCGGTGGCCCAAATAGATAATTATGATTCTCAGGTGGTAGCGGCGGCTGAGGAAATTGTCGAGACCGACATTACTAGAGTATTGACTTCTCGAAAATTAAAACCAACTGCCGAAGAAAGTTCAGTCTTAGTGCGAAGAGAATTGGCCATGGAAGCAGGTGATTTGGCAGGAAGTAGAATGTGGGATTATGAATTCCTGAAATTGCAAAGGAAAAAACTAGGAGATGAAGGTTTGCTGAAAGCAGCGGCGGAAACCAAAGATGAAAGGGTTATTGGTGTAGTGAGAGAGTTTGTTGAAAAAGGAGATGATGTAGCTAAGAATACAGCCTATAGAAGAATACAAGCTCCGAAATCCGTGCAAGAAGGAATTGACGAAGCAACTTTAGGCAATGTAGTAGTGGACTTAGCAGAATCCCGGCAAGGAGTGAAGTCAACCACGACTAGATCATTGAGAAGGACTAATGATGAATTGGCTGGAGTTAATAAAGAGTTAACGGAAGCCATCTCTCAAAGAGCACCGAGGGTTGCACAGATTGATGAATTGGCTCAAGCTCGTGCCAGGAAAGCTTCTCGTTCTAGTGGTTTCATGCAAGGGATTACTACTAAGAAAGGGATTACTTTGAATAACAAGAAGATGCAGGGTATTTTGCGAAATTTGGAAACTCAGGGAGTAGATGTTGATTTGATTAGACGGGCAGACGGAGAAATTACTATCTTTTTTGATCCTGCTAGAGCGACGACTAAAGGAAAAATTGATTCCCGAGTTGGTGATTTGATTGATGAATTCAACCAATTATCAAAAGCTGAAAAACCAAAAGTGGTTTACAATGGTGTGGAAGTAAGAGTGACCCGTTTCAAAATTAATGATCCAAAGAAGCCGACCAACTTAAAGAAAGAAGGGTATGGCAAATTAAGTGATGATCCGAAATATAATCCTAAGTGTCATCCAGCGGTGCAATTGAGATTAGCCAACACTGGTTCGGCGATTGGATTTAAGCTGGGCTTGGTTAATTTAGTTGGTCGAGCTGCTGATTGTGGTTCAGCTGTCACGGCAAAGGTCGCACCAGCACCTAGTCCAAAGCCATCTACAACTCCACAACAAC